>JAJYZE010000269.1 GCA_021800195.1 Acidobacteriota bacterium | reverse complement strand
ACACCTACCTGGCTATTCTCGACCCGGCCCGCCGTGCCGCTGTACTGGCGCTGCACTCCGGCCGAATGCATGCCCTTCTTCAGAAATCCCGTCTCATCCAGCACCAGCACCGCATCCCGGCTGCCCAGTTCTTCCTGCACATATTCGCGGAGCCTTGCCTGGACCGCATCGGCATCCCAGTGCGCCCGGCCAAGCAGATACTGCATCCCGTAGGGTGCTGGCTCCCCAGCCCACTCCGCCACCTGCCAACTGTTCTTTCGTTCGCAGCCGCTCAGCAAGCCTTCCAGATACGCCAGGCTCCGTTCCCTCACCTCCGACCGCGGAAACAAATCCCCCAGCCGCTGGTGCACCCGCGCCAGTTCCTCCCGCCATCGTCCCATCGCTTTTTCCATCGTGACTGCGGTCCATCTGCCGAAGCACTTTTAGTCTATTATGCAAATGCAACTGTAGTATTAGACCCGCCGGTGATTCACTCTGGAGTGGGTGCAGAAAAGCTGGGCCCTTCACCTTGCGCTCAAGAGATGCAGAGAGATTGAGGGGTAGCCTGCACAGTTTCTGCACAGCCGAAAGCAGGTCATTTATCCCTCCAAAGATCAGCAATTTCTGAAAATCCAAGCATCCTTTCAGGGCGAGAACAGGCCGGGAGGGTGCGTTGCCTGCGCGGTGCGGGTGGGCGAGGCTGTGGCGCGCAGCAGATCCGGAACACTGCGACTTCGCATCTGCCGTGTCGGCTTGTCCGTGGCGTTGGGCGAAGACTCTGGCGCGACCGGGACGCCATTGCAGATGCCGATGGTGCGGCCGGCGACGGCAGGGATGCGTTCGCCGGGGATCAGGATGCCGGTGAGGTTGAGCGGATCGGCAGCAGAGAGGGTGAGGCTGCCTGGCTGCGCCCGGGCGCGGCGCAGCGAGCGAACCGCTTCCGGAAGAGCGAACTGCTCGCCGAAGGGTCCGGAGACAAAGCGGCCGCCGCGTATCTCGCCACGCGCCTCCAGACGGCGAAGGATGGGCAGAAGGTCACTCCAGCGAGGAGCGTTGGCTTCGCGCGTCAGGAGTTCGCGGAAGAGCACGCCGTAACGGCAGAGCAGGATGCGCGCGGCGGCGTCCAGACCGGCGTCCCGGCTTCGTGCCTGAGCGACGGCGTCCGGCGTGGTCGCGGGCGAACGCTCGGCTGACGGAAAGAGGAACCAGCGGCCGGATGCGGAGCGGGCCGCCTGACGCTTGCGCAGGCTGGGCGATGGGCCGGCAGCGCGGCTGGTTCCAGCGGAGGACAGAGAGCGGCGACGAGGATCCATGATCGCACGGAGTTGGTCGAAGCCGTCGGCGGAGGCCAGACCGGCCGTGGCCAGCTCCCAAAGAGCCATGGTGGTCTGCGGTTTAGTGAGGCCGCTGCGATGCTGCAGGTCGATGGCAAAGGCCGCTCCGTGCGCGGAGAGCAAAGCGCGGACCGTCTGCGCCTCGGCAGACAGCGACTGCGCCAGAATGGCTTCGTCGACGGACTTCGATGCCAGAAGGTGATCCAGCCAGGCCGAGGACTCGCGCAGATAAAAGGTGATTGGTGCCAGCGAGGTCGGAATCACCCGCCGTAGGCCTGAGGGCCGTGAGCTTGAGAAGGGGTCCGCTGAGTCTGGCCGCGCGCCCCAGTCAGCCTCGGACCAGGCAGGATGCGGTGAGAGGCGTCCCCATGCGACGATGCCGGCGAGACAAAGATTGTCCAGCCACTGCGGCGAGTAGTTGGCCACGCGCGCGGGCAGCAGCGAACGCTCCCACTCGATGGCCGGAGCCTCGAAGCCCTCCAACTGCTCGATGGCGGCCAGCACAGCCTCTTCGCCGACTGACTGAATCTGGGCTTGCTGCCGGTCTTTGCGTCCGCCCGACGGCTCGCCCAAAGGCGCGTTCAGATCTCCAGTCAGGCGCTGGTCTGGCTGCTGGTCCGGTTGCTGATTGCTGCGCTCGCCAAGCTGCCAACGTAGCAACCAATGGAAGAATGCCTCCGGGCTCACCGGCTCGATCTGGCGGCGCAGCGTGCCGAGGGTGAGGCGGTGAATCCGCTGCAGGATGCGGCGCTCGCACCACTGGGTGTCGGGTGTGGCCTCGGGTGAAGGGTTTTCCCGGAAGGGGGATGGCAGCTCGAAGAGGCCGCGCATGGCCAGCCCCTGCATCTCCATGGTGAGTAGCGCCTGCAGAAGGCTCGAGGATTGCAGATGCGTGTGCTTCGCAAGCTGGGCCGCGGTGGTGGGGCCCAGGATCTGGAGCCAGCCCTGGGTGAGGGTGAGAACCGCGTCTGGAGCAGAGCTCTCCGATGCCGCGATTTGGCCGCTCCGTTCACCCTCCCGCTCGGGCCATAGCAGGTTCGCGGTAGCGGCGCGCTCTGTGGCCATCCACATTTGCTGGTCGTCGATTGACACCGAGCAGGCGCGGCCCTGCGCTTGCAGGCGGGCGAAGAAGAGCGGCCAGTGCTCCGTGCCTTTGCCTGCCGGAGCTTGTGCGAGGATAGGGAGCGGCAGGCAGATAAGCTGCAGAAGCAGTTCGTGAAGCTCATGCTCGTCGCGCAGGTCCGGCCAGAGCTGGGCGCGGACCTGCGCGATCGCCGCAGGATCGAGGCGGCCGGGCACCTCCGGGAGTTGAGCAGGAAGGACGCCGCGCGTGCGCACAGCCCGGGTGCGTCGTGCAACGGCATCCTCGGGGTCGAGAAAGGCGTAGGGAAGCGCGTGGAGCAGCTCGTGAGAGAAGACCGAGGGCACGGGCGTATCGACGGCGATGCAGCGGATGCTACCGTCGCTGATGCCCTGCAACAGAGCGAGCAGGCCGTCGATGTCCATGGACTCGGTGAGGGTATCCTTCATCACCTCGCGGACCAGAGGATGGTCCGGGATCTCAAGATCGCCCACCAGGTTCTCCGGGCAGGCCGAGGCGTGGGGAAAGACGCTGGCCAGGAGATCGTCTGAGCGGATGCGCTGGATCTGCGGAGCCACGCGCTTGCCCTTCTGCATGCGCAGAAGTTGCAGACTGCGGCCGGCGGCCCAGCGCCAGCGGTTCTTAAACAGCGGTGAGGAGATGCTGGCCTGCTCCAGCAGGCTGCGCGTGGTGAGGGTGGAGAGGAAGTGGAAGACCTCGGCGAGGGGAAAGCTGTGCTGCTCGGCCAGAGAAATGTTGATGCCATTATCGGTGGCCGCTGCCTGCAGCTCGAAGTTGAAGCCGCGGCAGAAACGCTTGCGCAAGGCCAGCCCCCATGCCTTGTTGATGCGGCCACCGAAAGGCGCGTGCAGGATGAGCTGCTGACCGCCGCCCTGGTCAAAGAATCGTTCGGCGATCAGGATGTTCTTACTGGGCACGGCTCCCAGCACGGTGCGGCCGAAGACGATGTAGGTGATGAGCTGCAGAGCGGCCGAGTTAGAGAGGAAGCACTCGCGCTGCAGCAGAGCGATGGTCTGGGCCAGGGACGGCGGCACAGTGGATGGGCTGAGGCTGGTGTGCGAGAGATCAGCCGGGCAAAGATCGCGGGTGAGGCGGTCGAGCTCATTGCGCAGCTCGCTGACGGCGTCGGAGAGCGCCGCGGTGCGCTGCGGAGCCTCACCCTCCCAGAAGGGGATGCTGGGTGGGGCTCCGTGTGCGTCCTCCACCAGCAGCTTGCCGGTGGGGTCCACGCGCTGGATGCGCCAGCTTGTGTTCCCCAGCAGGATCACGTCGCCGGGATGGCTCTCGACGGCGAAGTGTTCATCGACGGTGGCGATCTGGACGTTCTCCGGTTGCAGCAGGACGGTGAAGATCGCGGTGTCCGGAATGGCGCCCCCGTTGGCGATGGCGATGGCGCGCGCGCCGCGGCGGGGATGCAGATGGCCATGCACCTGATCGCGCAGAAGATAGGCTCCGTAGCGGCCACGAGAGCTGACGACGCCGTTGTGCAGCAAGACGAGAAGCTCTTCGAAGTGAGCGCGGGTCAGGTTGCGGTAGGGCCAGGCGCGGCGCAGAACGCTAAAAAGCGTCTCTTCCGGCCAGGGCTCGGCTCCCACGGCGGCAACGATCTGCTGCATCAGCACGTCGGCGGGTGCCTCTGGAACCTCCAGCCGGTCGAGTTCGCCGGCTGCCATCTGGCGCAGCAGCGCAGCCTGTTCGAGCAGATCGTCCCGGGTGAGAGCGAAGAAACGGCCCTTGGGGATGGCCCCGCGCCAGTGGCCGGCGCGTCCCACGCGCTGCATGGCCACGGCGATGGAGCGTGTGGATCCTATCTGACAGACCAGATCCACCGTGCCGATATCGATGCCTAACTCCAGCGAAGCGGTGGCCACCAGAACGCGGATCTGGCCGGACTTGAGGCGCTGCTCGGCATCCAGGCGAAGGGTGCGGGAGAGTGAGCCGTGATGCGCCGCGACGGCGTCTTCGCCCAAGCGGTTGGCGAGAGCAAAGCTGATCTTCTCTGCCAGCGCGCGGGTGTTGACGAAGACCAGAGTGCTGCGGTGCTGAGCCGCGAAGGTGGCCAGCTTGGCGTAGATCTCCTCCCACATGGCCGTGGAGGTGATGGAGGAGAGCGGGATACTCGGCGCCTCGATGGCCAGATCCAGGCTGCGCCGCTGGGCTACCTGAAC
>JAJYZE010000268.1 GCA_021800195.1 Acidobacteriota bacterium | reverse complement strand
ACTGGGGAGGCTTGTCCGGGGAGCAGGGCTATCCCAGCCCTGGAGACGGATCTGAGACGGGTCTCCGCTGCGGCTTCCGCAAGAAGCGCGGCTTATGAATCCAGCACGCGCACATTGCCTTCATCGCCCGTCTCACGCCGCAGTTCTTCCAGGCGCTGGACCAGGTGTTTCTGGATAGCGGCGTAGCGTGGGTCGCCGTAGAGGTTTTTCAGCTCCGCGGGGTCTTCCTGCAGGTCGTAGAGTTCAAACTCCTGCGGCTCCAGGTAGTAGTTGATGAACTTGTATCTCTCCGTGCGCACGCCCCGGTGCGGTTGCACGTACTCGGCGCGAGGATACTCAAAATACTCATACAGCCAGTCCTTGCGCCAGCCCGCATTGTTGCCCTGGGCCAGCTTGACCACGCTGTGGCCTTGCAGATGAGCCGGAACCGGAACGCCGGCCAGCTCCAGCAGCGTGGGAGCCACGTCCAGATTCAGCACCATCTCCTCTACCTTTCCGCCCGCCTGGAACGCCTTTGGATAGCGGATCATCATGGGGGTATGAATCGACGGCTCGTGCATGAAGCGCTTGTCGAACGCCTGCCACTCGCCCAGGAAGTATCCGTGATCGGAGGTCAGCACGATGATGGTGTTGTCCAACTCGCCGGATTTTTCCAGCCACTCAAGGACGCGGCCGATGTTGTCGTCGACACCGGCAAAGCCGGCGTTGTAGTCCTTGACCAGCTCTTCCAGACAGCGGACGCCGTCGCCCGTCTGCATGGTGCCGATCTTGTTTTTGGCGTCGATAAAGGCCTTTGGCTTGCCGGGGAATCGGGTGGTGTAATCCCAAAACGTATTCGGGGTGGGTATGGGCACACCGTTATAGAGGTCCAGATACTTCTTGGCTCGGAAAAAAGGAGCATGCGGAGACTGATGCCATAGGAGCAGGCAGAAGGGCTGGTCGCGCTTCTGGTCCAGCCAGGCCAGCGCGCGATCGGTAGCCAGGTCGTCGGCATAGGCTCCGGGGTAGTTTCTGGTCTCACCGCGCTTGCCTGCGAAGCTCTCATGGAAGATGGGGTCGTAGTAGTTGGTTGCCGGGGCGTTGAAAGCAAAATAGTAGTCCCAGCGCCGCTCCTTGAAGCCGTTTGGCCCGTGGGCTTTGCCGCACATCGCCGTCTGGTACCCAGCGTCGTGCAGCAGGTCTGTGAACAAGGGAATATCGGCTGGCAGCGCTTCCAGGGCATCGTTGTCCAAAGCGCCGGTGGAGTGAGAGTACAGGCCCGTCAAGACCACGGCTCTGGAGGGAGCGCACAGGGCATTGGTGCAAAAGGAGTTGCTGAAGACCACGCCCTCCCGGCCAATACGATCCATGTGAGGCGTCTTGAGCAGGGCATTTCCGGCCAGACCAAGCGCATCCCAGCGCTGCGCTTCGGTGTAGAAAAAGACGATGTTCGGCCTTTTCCGGGTGGGGGGCTGGCTGGAAGCATGGAGCAGAGCCGTGGATAAAGGCGAGATTGGAGCCAACGATGCGCTGGTAAGAGCCAAACCGGCCTGCAGAAACTCTCTCCGCGAGGCCCCGCTGTTTTTGTCAAGCTTGCTCATCTTCCTCTCCTCATTGGAACTGGAACTCGATTGGCTACACCGGCAGAAGCAGCCGAAAGCCCCGCTCCATTTGTACTGCATCTCATGCAGGCCAAGCCAGCGCCCCGCCGCCAACGGCTAAGCGGGCAACGCGCCGGAGTAGACGGCCATGCCGGCGACGGCATCCACGCCCATGGAGTCCAGCGCCTGGATCTCATCCAGAGCGCGGATGCCGCCGGCGACGATGAGTTGGCGGCCGGTGGTGGCACGCAGAATAGCCGCCACATCCAGAGGAAAGCCCTGCATGGTGCCCTCGGTGTCCACGTGAGTGTAGAGGAAGGCGGAACAGAAGTCTTCCAGCCAGGTCACGGCCTCCTCCGGGGTCAGGTTTACACTCTCCTTCCATCCCCGCACGGCCAGCTTGCCGGCCTTGGTGTCCACGGCGAAGCACAGGGCGTCCTCGCCCAGGGTACGCTTCAATTCCGCAGAGAACTCCAGCCGAATCAGTTTATGTCTCCGGCTGATCTCGCTTGGCTCCGGTTCGGCGGCGAACAGGCTTGAACCGTAGATCACGCGCTTCGCTCCGGCGTCGAGTAGTCGACGGCCGTCCTGGGCGGTTCTCAGCCCGCCGCCTACCTGACAAGGCAGACGTTTGCAGATCATGGTGACCAGGTCTGTGTTCTCGCCCTGACGCATGGCGGCGTCCAGGTCAATGAGCTGCACCAGAGGATACTTGCCGAACCGCTCCATCCAGTAATCGAAGTCGTCAAAGGAGAGGGCCAGCTTCTCTCCCTGCACAAGCTGCACAATCCGCCCCGCCATCAGATCGATCGAAGGAATCAACATGGTTTTTATTTTAAGGTCATGCTGCGAAGAATTTCCGCTGCCTGGCGGCGAAGAGAGCGGCTTGGCTGATCGAAGGCATTCAGATTCGGCCAGAGCTGGTTGGCTGCAAGAGGGTTTGAGCTCGGCGATCCAGGAGGATCGACGGCGCAGAGGGTCAACAGGGAAGACGCAGGGGAACGCCCGCGGCGGCGATCTCTGCCTTCAGGGCGCGGGAGTCTGTGATGCCGAAGTGAAAGATGCTGGCAGCTAAAGCGGCGTCGGCCTGACCGTGGAAAAAGACCTCGGCGAAGTGCGCCGCGGAGCCGGCTCCGCCGGAGGCGATGACGGGAATTTGAACGGCTTGGGAGACCAGCCGGGTGAGTTCGCAGTCAAAGCCGGCGCGGGTTCCATCGCAGTCCATGCTGGTGAGCAGGATCTCGCCGGCGCCACGCTGCTCAGCTTCAACCGCCCAGTCCAGGACGCGGCGCCCGGTGGGCTTTCTGCCCCCGGAGACAAAGACCTCCGCCCGACCGGCGGGGTTGCTGGAGTTCGGGGCGCGGCGGGCGTCGATGGCGACGATGACGGCCTGAGCTCCAAAGCTGGAGCCGATCTCCGCGATGAGTTCCGGCCGGGCGATGGCGGCGGAGTTGATGCTGACTTTGTCGGCTCCGGCGTCGAAGACCGCGCGGGCATCCTCGGCGGAGCGAACCCCGCCGCCCACGGTGAAGGGCACGAAGAGCTCGGCGGCAGCCCGCTTGACGGTCTCGAGGATGGTGGCGCGGCCTTCATGCGTTGCCGTGATGTCCAGCAGCACGATCTCGTCGGCTCCGGCGCGAGCGTGGCGATGAGCCAGCTCGGCCGGGTCGCCCGCATCCACGATGTCGACGAACTGAATGCCTTTGACGACGCGTCCGTTGTGAACGTCCATACAGGCGATGATGCGTTTGGTGAGCACGTTGTTTCTCGAATCCTGAGGCGATGAAGGAGATCTGCGCGGCCTTCCAGGCCGAACAGAGGGTCAGAGTGTGAGGAAGTTCTTGAGCACCTGAAGTCCCACATCGGCGGACTTCTCAGGGTGAAACTGAACTCCCATGACGTTGCCGCGCTCAACAGCGGCGGTAAATGCTTCCGCGTAAACGGTCTCCGCCGCCGTATCCGGTGACAGAGGAGCGCGCCAGGAGTGGGTGTAGTAGACGTAGCTGCCGGAGGGCACTCCGCACAGCAAGCGGGAGCCAGGACGGATGGACTCCAGCGAGTTCCAGCCCACGTGGGGAGACTTGACCCGCTCTCCTGCCAGCGTGGCGGGGAAGCGCTCACAGCGCCCCGCGAAATGGCCCAGGCCATGCGTCTCCGTGGCTTCCGTTGATCCCTGGTAGAGCCATTGCAGGCCCACGCAGATGCCGAGAAACGGGATGCCCGCGGCGATGGCCTGGCGAATGGCGGCGGTGAGTCCGAGCGTGTTGAGCAGTTCGGTGGAGCGAAAGTGGCCGACGCCGGGAAGAAGGATCTTTCCGGCTTGCAGCAGATCCTGAGGCGATTGGGTGACAACCACGCTCTGCGCGCCAAGAAAGCGCACGGCCTTGACTACGCTGGTGAGGTTGCCCGCCTGGTAGTCGATGATGGCGATCATAGCAGTCCCTTGGTGCTGGGCAGCAGTTCGCGCATGCGCTCATCGCGCGAGCAGGCTCCGCGCAGAGCCCGGGCAAAGGCTTTGAAGATGGCCTCAATCTTGTGATGGTTGGAGCGGCCATACATCGTCTTGACGTGGACATTGGCTTTGGCTCCGCGGGCGAAGCCGTCGAAGAAGTCCGTGACCAGCTCGGTCTGCAGGTCGCCCACGATGGGAACGTTCACCTGGTCATCCACCACATAGGCGACCCGGCCGGAGAGATCGACAGCCGCCACAGCCAGGGTCTCATCCATGGCCATCACAAAGTAGCCTGCGCGCAGGATGCCCTTTTTGTCCCCCAGCGCCTCGGCGAAGGCTTCGCCTAGAGCGATGCCGACGTCTTCCACGCTGTGGTGTTGATCCACGTCCAGGTCGCCCACGCACTTCAGTTGCAGGTCAAAGCCGCCGTGGCGGGTGAAGATCTCCAACATATGGTCAAAGAAGCCGATGCCGGTGGAGACCTGATAGATTCCCTGGCCGTCGATGTTCAATTGGAGGGAGATTTTTGTCTCGGTGGTGTTGCGCTCGAGGGTTGCCGT
>JAJYZE010000267.1 GCA_021800195.1 Acidobacteriota bacterium | reverse complement strand
CCGCGCTGCCGGAGTCCGCCGCCGGCGCAGGGCTGCGGCTAAGCAAACACGGGGCGCGAACCCCTTCTCCCAGCTCCACGATGACTGCTTCCGCGGTGTGTTCCGCACTGGGAACGGAAACGACCCGTCCCGAAACGAGATCTCCTGGACGATGCTCTTGCAGATACTCAGAAAGTCCAGTGGGCGCGAGTTGCTTGATGCTCAGGCGAATCTGCCGTTTCTCAACGTCCAGGCCTGTGACCTCCGCCTTCACGGTTTCACCGATCCGCAGCACATCCTGGGGATGATGGATTCTGCGCTCCGCACTGATCTCGCTGATGTGGAGGAGTCCTTCCACGCCTTCCGAAAGTTGAACAAATGCACCGAACTTCATCAGACGGGTCACCTGTCCCTGGACCACTGCGCCCACAGGGAACTTTTGCGGCACATCGTTCCATGGGTCGCCAAGGGCCTGCTTCAGCCCCAGAGAGATTCGCTTCTCCCCGCTGTTTACCGAAAGGATCATCACCTCCACGTTATCCCCAGGTTTCAGTAGATCGCTCGGCTTGCGCACCTTCTTGACCCAGGACATCTCAGAGACATGAACAAGTCCCTCGATGCCCGGCTCCAGTTCCACGAACGCTCCGAAGTCCAGCAGACGCGTCACCGTGCCGGTAACACGCTGACCCGCCTGGTATCTCTCCGCCGCGCTAGTCCAGGGTTCCGGCTGGAGTTGTTTCAACCCCAGGGAGATGCGCCTTGTCTGCGGGTCGACGCTGAGAACCTTTAACTCGATGGATTGCCCCAGGCTCAAGAGATCCTCGGCCGAACTGACACGGCTCCATGCCATATCGCTGATGTGTAGCAGGCCGTCGATTCCGCCCAGGTCAATAAAAGCTCCGTAGGGCGCAAAGCTACGCACCGTGCCTTGCACGATAGCTCCTTCGCGGAGGGCGGCGACGCGGCTTTGTTGAAGAGCCAGGGCCACTTCCTCCATCACGGAGCGCCGGTCTACCACCACGTCCTCTTCCAGGCTGTCCAGTTTGGTGATCCGGCAGGTAATCTGCTGTCCCACCAGTTGCTCCATCTCCCCGGCATCTCTGGTTCCGCTGCGGGAAGCGGGGAGAAACGCTCGGACTCCGAGATCCACGGTGAGCCCACCCTTGACAACTCCTGTGACGGTGCCAACGACAGGAGTCTTCTGGGCAAAGGCCTGCTCCAGCGATGTCCAATCGGTGGGTTGGGTGACCCGCAGCAAGGAGAGTTCATAGTAGCCTTCTGGATTCCGCCCCGTGATGGAGACGGCAAGGGTGCTTCCTTGGCGCAGATCTTCGGAGCGGTTCGCGCAGAGCTCCCTGGCAAGCACACCTTCGGTCTTGTATCCGATGTCGAGGTACACGAACTCTGCATCCATGGAGACGACCGTGCCCTGCAACTGCTTTCCATCTCCTTCACTGCGATGCGAATGCGTTTGTTCGAATTCGGAGAGTTGGTCAGCGAAGGAGACGGTGACTGGAGCCGGGGGCTGGGCAGCAGCGTCAGTGGCAGGGGCGGAGGCAGGAATGGGCTGTTCTGGCATCTTCATCGGCACTCTATTTTGTCTCGAACCATCCGTGTTTGTCTCGAACCATCCGTGGTGGATTCCGGTCACCATCCGAATCCCCTATTGTTCCGGGGCGATTGCCTGATCGAGCTGCAGCTTGTGCTGCTCCTTCAGGTCAGCGGAGCGCAAAACCTCCAGGAAGCGATGCACCTGATATCCCGCGACTTTGGCGGCATATGCGAGGTTGGCGGCGATCTCGGTGATATGCTGGGCGTCTTTGACGTGTACCTGGGGCGCTCTGCCCATCTCGATGAGCGCCGGCAGGAGCAACCAGCATACGAAGCACTCAAAGCTCTCCTGGATAAAGTACTCGGGCTCAGTTGCGTCGCCATGGACTCCTGTTAGCCAGCGCGCATCGGCGTCGCTCCAGAACTCCTCCGAGCGTACCGCCGCCGAGCAAGAGCCGAATTGACTCATCAGCAGGAGCACGCGCACCAAAGCTGCTGCCCGCCAGGCCTGCTCGCCCTGCACTCCGATGGCAGAGAAGACCTCGGCGAAGACATGGCGCAGCCGAAGCGTGTCATAGAGCGTCAATGCGGCGGCTGGAGAGGCCGAAAAACGCAGGACCAGCCAGGCCATGACCGGGCCCCAGGTCTTTGCCGATGGCGTGTGGATATCACTGCTGGGCAGTATGTTACGCGCTGCCGATTGAATCGTCTCGGGGTGCTTCAAAACCATCCAGGGCAGCCGAATGGCGGCGGCGGCTATCGCATTGGCGCCGCTTGCCGCGGAAGAATCGTCTGCAGTTACCCGGTCAATGGAGCACCAAGGCTGAAGCGTGGAAGGATCCGGCAGTCTCACCCCATCCAGCCGCGCCAGATTCTCCGCCTTCTCCAGGAACCGTTGCGCGCCCCGAATGAACTCGATGACACCCCCTTCCAGAGGCGGAAGAGCGGGGCCAACCTCCGGGCGTGCTGCCTTGAGGCTCTTTCCTCCGCTCTTCGTCCGTGCTCGCTTCGGCTCGGTGGGTGGAGAGATGCTCTGGGACTCAAGTTCGAGTTCCCGCGTCAGAGCCGTATAGGCGGCAATGACGAATCCTCGAATCGTCTCTTCATGGATGGTCCTGTGCAACGCATCCACCAGAGGTTGAAGCCGCAGTTGCGAAAGGGCCTCATCCAGGCTGTAAACGCCCGTTCCATGCAGGGCATCGCAGAGCCGATCCCAGGGATAAGCCTCTGAAGGCTGGAGATGTCGCCAATCCAGGAACACAGCATGTTGATAGCCGCGCAGATCCAGGGTCAGGCCGTGATCGCGAAAGTCGACGGCGCGGCGCAAAAACTCCAACCCCAGCGCGGAGTCCCGATAGGCGAGAATTGCGTTTTCCTCCCAGGGAAGGCGCAGGCCCTCAAAAAGACTCTTCTGGCGCAGAGTTCCACACTGCTTGTCCAGAAAGCCCACGGACATCTTGATGGTTCCCTGAGTCGATCCGTAACGATTGTTGTACAAAATCAACGCTCGTTGATCATCGCACAGGTTGGAGTAAGCAAAGACGTTCTCGTCCACGGTGCCGTAGCCGGTCCAGAAGTCGTACAGGACGAAGTCCGCGCTTTCGGCAAACAGCCTGCGGTTTCTCAACAGTGGAGCGATCAGTTGCTGATGGCGCGCGATCAGTCCTTCATTCTGTTGTTCATCCAGGCGAGCTTGTTTGAAGTCCATGCCATAGCGCTCGGTGTAGCCCTCGATCTGCCCATGTCCAAACATCGGGAGCCCGGGAAGCGTGGCCAGGAGCACGCATACGCCAAAGTACTTGTCGCCCCATCCGAACTGATCGATCGCGGTGCGCTCGTCGGGATTGCTCATGAAGTTCACGTAGCGCTTCAGGATATCGGGGTCAAATTCGACGGTCTTTTTCAGATAAGATCTGTACTTTGCATTCTCTTCATCGCGAAGCATGTTCATGAAGGCGCTGTTATAGACGCGATGCATTCCCAGGGTGCGGACGAAGTAACCCTCCAGCAGCCAGAAGGCTTCAGCCAGCAAAAGGGTTCCGGGAACCTCTGCCGCTACGCGATCGACCACCTCGCGCCAGAACTCATGCGGCATCAGCTCATCAAAGGTTTCCTGCGAAATGGCAGATTCGGCACGCGAGGGAATGGAGCCTCCGGCGCCGGGCAGGGGAAACCAGAGCCGCTGCACGTGACGCTTGGCCAGCACCATGGCGGCGTCGAAACGAATGATGGGAAATCTCCTCGCAACGTTCAGAATCACCTGGATGACGTGTTCGCGCACCTCGGCCCGGGAGTAGTCCAGTTGAGCGGTATCGTTCCAGGCGAACATGGTTCCATCATTGCCGTGGTAGATATAGCGGGTTGTTCCCTGACGATAATGGTGCAGACGGAAGACGACCGCGGCGTCAGTCTGGTCGTAGTAGTGATCCTCGATCTTGATCTCGACGCGGCTGTCTGTGGAGAGATCGGGCCCATGGAAGTGGTAGGCGGGATAGGGGCTCTCCCAGCGCGACAGGAACCACTCGGGATGCTCGATGACCCAGGTAGAGTCAATGCCCATGTGATTGGGGACCATATCGCTGGCCAGACGCAACCCCGCCATGCCTGCGCGATAGCGCAGGTTTTCGAGGGCCTCCTCGCCTCCCAGATCATGGGCGATGGAATAGTCCCGTAACGAGTACGCCGAGGCCACGGCATCGTGATTGCCTCGCAGGCGCTTGATCGTCTTAGACGCCCGGCTTCTTTCCCAGAGCCCAATCAACCACAGCCCGGTGATGCCGCGCTCGGAGAGCAGCCGCAATTCCTCATCCGGAATCTGGTCCAGCCTGTGGATGTGGCGCTGGTACTTCTTGGAGAGCTGTTCCAGCCAGACGTAGGTGCTTTTAGCGATCAGCACGACGTTGGGCATCCAGGCCTGATCGGCGCTGAAGGCCTCATACTCGAATAGCGGAGCTGGCTGCCGAAGCCGCAGCGCGCTGTCCCAGCCCACATATTCGTCGCCGACGAATCCCTCATTGCCGCGGCCAGGAGGCGCATGGCGGTGCCAATCCGGGCCCAGGGGATGGAACTGCATCCA
>JAJYZE010000266.1 GCA_021800195.1 Acidobacteriota bacterium | reverse complement strand
GATTCCAGAGAAACTATGAAACCTGGCGCGGTTCACGAGCGAACTCTGCTCTCTGGTTTAAGACCAATAAGCCTGGAAATTCCTCAAGACCGAAGATCTGGGCGATTCGCCTGCTGCACCATCTCCACCAGCATCTGCCGGGTCTGCTGAGCGTTGGCCACCTCACGGGGAAAGTTGATCCGCTGGCCTTTGATTCCTTCCGGCGTCTTCAGACGGAGGGTAAAGCCCAATCGGTCCACTGATGTCATCGCAGCCTCGCTTGCCTCAATCCCGGAGCAGGCGCGCGCCAGTAGCAGCATTGAGCCAACATGATCGGAGTTCATATGCGCCAGAATAGCGGGAGCTGATTGCATGAGCGGATCCGCAGAGGCACTCGCGTATTCAGCTGGGTCCACCCAGCCCATCACGCCAAACCCTCCCACATAGTAAAGATCCACCGGTTCCAGGCGAAAGAACCGGAAGTCCGCGAAGTCTACCCAATGGCGGCTGTTCGGGTGCCGGGTAAGATAATCCTCGCGCACTGCGGCTCTTTGCTCTCCGGTCAGCTCGGCGGCTTTGCCCAGCAAGGTAGCCCGCGCAGCTCCCAGGGGGTCACCGTCCTCTGCTGGCTGGGTCACAAACAGGCTACACCGCGGATTCTGGTGCAGATTCTGTGTATGCATGGCCATGCTGCTGATCAAAACCACCGGACGGCCTTGGGCGTCGAGCGCAAACGGCATCAGGGATCCAAAGGGAAACCCCGCGTGCTTGCGCGAGACCGTAGAGAGCATTCCTATACTCACCAGAGAGAGCAGCGTGCGGCTGCGCTCGGCGTAGCCGGGTTCGGGGGGCTGGGGTCTGGTCCATTCAGAGGAAGCATGCTGACGTGGCGCGGAGTCATGAGCAGACGGCATAACAACATCCTCTCACTGTCGTGGAGTCAAGATCCAGAGTTATGCTTTATCCACCGTTATGCTGCCTGCGCTTTCTCCCGTTGCGGCTATAGATGCGGGCTCAACCACCTTAAGACCGGCTTTGACTCGGGGCCCAAGCACCCCGGCTGCAAACTCCAAAACGAGATACATCTCTCCCGATATTTCACAGAGCCGGTCTTATCCTCAGCCTTCGGCCCCTTGCAAATTGCACCGGGGTCCGTAAGACTTGAGAAGACAACCTGATTTCAGCCATCACGGTCTCGCGTCTTTCGGCAGCCATGAAGGGTATCTCATCGCTGCTCGAGAATCAGCACCGATAGCTGAAATGTCCCCGTCGTCTAGAGGCCCAGGACGACATCACACTCATGGTGTAAACACGCGGTTCGAATCCCGTCGGGGACGCCATATCAGAGCCGACATTGTCCACTCCGCCAGCATCTACATACCGGCTGCAGGAAGCTTGCTCTCTGGGCTGGCCCTTTCTCAAAGGCCGGCGCCGTGAAGACTCCGCCAGAAAATAAGGTCAATTCCGACGCCCGCAGGTCCACTTGGAACAGCGGAGCAGCTCTTCCCGGTATTACGCAAGCACCTTGATGCCGAACAGATGGCGCAAGTCGCCTTGGGCTGATGCTGCGCAGGTAGAAACCACGCTCAGTGCCCTCCCAATGCCGTTTCGCCGGATTGCGGTGGATTTTTTGAGCTGCCCGCGGACGCAGCGCCTCCAAAGCTGACATAGCTGTCAGAAAATTCTGATGTCACCATCTTCGGCTGGATCACGACGCCGTTATAGAGCGTCGCCGCCAGCAGATGGTCACCGACCGGCCGCGCAAAGCGCAGCTTCCAACCCGTATCCCAGTAGCGAACCGTAAAACCGGGAAGCTGAACCGCAAAGACCATCGAAGATGTAGCTGTCGTCAGAAGGATACGGTTTTCATGGCGATCAAAGTACAATCCATCCACCTGAGGCGTATCGAGACTATAAACGATCTTCCACCTCAATCCATCATCAGTCGAATAGAAGACGCCTTCGCGGCCGCCCACCCACAGGTCGTGATTTCCATCGATCGCAACCGCGGAGATCTGCGACAGAGTCGACGGAAGGCCAATCGTCTTCCAATGTGCGCCTTCGTCCGTTGAGAAGTACATCTGCCTTAGACCAGCCGCGAGCAACTGGTTCTTTTCCGCGGCAACGAAGCGCACATCGTCCAGCGCTAGAGAACTCACCGGAGTCCATGCAATGCCATCGTCATCGCTCTTCAACAGCCCCTCCGAGGTGCCCGCATAGCTGATCAAGTTTCGGTCCGAGACCAGTGCATACACCACAGCATCGATCATCGGCTGCTTGGAAGAAAGCCGCTCTACTCGTAGCGCATCAAGCTCCTGGAGGCCCGGGGATCGCCGGCCATGTCCCGTCTGACGCAGCCAACGACCGGAGTTGACCCAGACATCATCCTGGTTGCGGAAGATTCCATGCGGCGTCCCCGCCAGCAAAGTCCCTGCCGGCGTCATCGCCAGGCTGTATATATCCCGGCCATTGAGACCAATACTGTCCTCCCTCCAGTGTGCGCCACCGTCGATGCTCTGGAATACGCCTCCATCCTGCTTGTCGTTGACCACTCCTGCATAGACTGTGGCAGGGTGCATTGGATCAGCCGCATATGCCATCACCTGGCGGGAGGAGAAACCGCTGTTCGAGGATACAAAGCTGGAGGCGAAGTCCTCGCTGCGCAACACCCCGCCACGCTCCGTCGCCAACAGAATGTGTCCGGAGTCATGTGGATCCACATATACGTCATTGACCACCACATCGGAGGGCGTAAGTCGTTGCCACTGCTTGCCTCCATCCAGGGTCCTGTAGAGCCCCTCTGTGGTGCCCGCGTAGACCGTATCCAGATGCTCAGGATCCTGTTCGAGCTTGCGAGTGCGGCGTGCCTCGGAGGGAATGCCCTGCACCTTATGAAAGAGAATCCCTGAATCGATGCTTTTGTAGATACCCGAACATGCGCTTGCATACACCACCTGCGGCAGATTCGGATCGATCAGGATGGAGAATACATCCGAGTCATCAATAATGCCCTGCTTGATGCTCTCCCAGTGCCGGCCTCCATCAACCGTTTTCCACGGCAAGTGCCAGGTGCCCGCATAGATCACCTGTGGGTTGCGCGGGTCGATCGCCACAGACTGTACCTCGTGAATCTCCTTACTTCCCTGCGGGCTGATCTGCATCCAGTGCAGGCCGTCGTCCATGCTGCGAAAGACGCCCTGAAGCGTGCCCGCAACCATCATCTCCGGATCAAAGGATGAGCGCGTCAAAGAGCGGATGGACTGCCCCCGCATGTCCGGGTCGCTCCACCAGGTTTTGCCGCCATCTTCACTGATGAAGAGTCCCCCATCGGGGTGATCCACAATCCATGCTCCCACCACCAGCCGTTGCGGATTCCTGGCATCGGTGAGAATGTGATCGATGATCAAGTCGCTGCGATTCCCCACCTCTCCTAGACGCCTCCAGGTGACGCCACCATCCTGGGAGTCATACACCCAACCATTGGCCGTACCCAGGTACAGATGCTTGGAATTGTTGGGATCTGCGGCGAAGCTGCGAGCATCTCCTCCATACGGTCCAAGAGGAAACCATCGCAAAGCATGTATCGGAACGGTACACACCGTCCAATTGAATACCAGAACGGAAAGCAGACGCCAAGGCAGGAATCTCAGACGCTTCAAGAAAAACTCCTCTTCTTTATCAGGCTAACGCAAAGAGATGGGAAGCAGAAACCATCTGGCGCCGCAGAGGAATCACTCTGCGGAAAACTCCGTCACACTGCATTTTTGCCGCACAACGAGCCAGATCGTTCCGCCCACTCCTGATCGGAAGGTATTGGGGGGGTGAGTCGAATCACGGTCACTTCCTGGGGGCCGGATCCTCTGCGGGTGCTTATTCAGAATGGCGTTCCATCTGAGAGAGGCGCCAGAGTCTGCGAGAAAATTGCGCAACAAGGGCAACGGCCGGATGGGATCTCTCCCATCCGGCCGTTGCAGTCACGAACACAGAGTTAGTTGGAGCCGGTGGTGGTGGTCGAACTGCTCGCCGCCTTCTTGTGGTGGTGATGAGCATGCCGCACGCCCAAAGGCTTGCGCGGGATGGGTTTAACCGCAGTCTCATCCACCGGCGTCAGTCCGTTCGTATCCAGGTTTGCTCCGGTCGGAATCAGAACCGTCTGGTCAGAGTTGGTTCCATCCTGGCCGGTGTAGACCTCGATGCTCGATGGATCCAGCCCCTTCTCCTTCACCAGATAGTCCTTCTCGTTGACGGCGCGCAGAGCCGCGCGGTGGAGCGTCTCCTTCTCCGCCAGCGCCTGTTTGCGCTGTGTGGAGCGCCCGCGGACCTTCACCGGCGCGGAGTTGCCGACAATGGCCAACTTCGCTCCGCTGTTCTGCTGATCCGTCAGGGCGATGTCATCCAGGCAAGCCTTGGCTTCATTATCGACACGCGTCGGACGAAGTTTGTCACGATCGAAGGTGATGGTGCAGAGATTCTTCGTGACAACCGGAGCCGGCGGCGGCGGCGGATTCAAATTCACCGTCGTCTGCGCTGATGCGGTCTGGCCTTGGTCATCGACTACGTTACAAGTCACGGTAATCGACGAACCGGGCGCCGCGCCCGTGGTGGACAGGGTGGCCGAAGAGGTGTTACCACT
>JAJYZE010000265.1 GCA_021800195.1 Acidobacteriota bacterium | reverse complement strand
GTCTGCGACGCTTCCTCATCCGGCGCCAGATCCTTCAGCAGCGTCGAGAACTCCAGCTCGGTAAACAGCGCCCGGCAGGCCGCGCTGTCCGCAGAGCGCGTCCGCATCGCATCCAGAGAAGGCTCGACCGGCACCGCAGTATGGATCGTCACCAGCTCCTTGGAGAGCAGAATATTCTCGCGATTCTGCTGTAGCGACTCGCGATACGTCTTCCGTTTCACGTCTGCGGCGCGGTCCAGCGCCGCCTCCACCGTGCCGAACTCCCGAATCAGATCCACCGATCCCTTGTCGCCGATCCCGGGAGCTCCCGGGACGTTGTCGATCGCATCTCCCCGCAGCGCCATCACGTCCACCACCCGCTCTGGAGGAACGCCCAGCACAGCCTCCACTCCGGCCGGATCCAGCACCAGATTGTCCTTGGCCGGATTCAGGATCGAAACCCTCTCATTCACCAACTGCATCATGTCCTTGTCCGGCGACACGATGAACACGCGATGTCCCTGCTCAGCGAGCTTGCGGCTCAGCGTGCCGATCACGTCATCGGCCTCAAAACCCTCGTAATACAGAATGGGGATACGAAACGCTTCCAGCGCCCTCCGGATATACGGCTGCTGCTGAATCAGGTCTGGCGGCGTCTCCGCGCGGTTGGCCTTGTAGCCCGCATACTCCACCGTCTCAAACTGCTGGGTCTTCGCATTGAACCTGCGCACGCCCTTCATCTGCATGGCTAGCTCATCGCGCAGCAGCGGAGCTCCCACGTCGTACACCGCCGCCAGATACTCCGGCTTGAAGTCCGCGCGCAGCTTGTTGATCATGTTCACAAATACATACGTCGCTGCGGTTGGAACCCCGGTGCGCGTCGTCATCGGCCTTGACCGCTGCATCGCGTGGTAGGCCCTGAAGATAAACGCCATCGTGTCCAGCAGGTAGACTGGCGGCCTTTCGGCAGAATCGTTCTGCCGCCGGGCCTGTTCGCCGTTTGTAGTCATCGCACCCTTCCTGACAACTCCGATGGTAGAGCAATTGCCCTGGCGGCGCAGTCGATCTCCACGGACGAAGCGGACGTCTCCCCTTCAGAAAAGTTGCCGTACAATGGGCGAACCTTGGAAACAGAGGAAAGCCCATGGCAAAATCCGCAATGAACTGGATAGCCCCTTGCATCCTCCTCATCACCCTCAGCGCGCTGCTCCTGCCCGGCCAAGCTCGCGCTCTGTCCTGCCCGGCGACCAACGCCGACAAGATGGCTGCCATTGACACCCTGCGCACCTTCTACGCCCTCGCCAGCGAGGACAATATCCCCGGAATGCACGCCTTGACCTCTCCGAACTTCTATGCCTTCGACGGCGGCCAGAGCTTCGCCAGCCCCGATAGTCTGATGAAGAACATCCAAAGCTATCGCGACAAAGGCTTCAAGTTCGTTGGGAGCGTCACCGATCCGCACGTCACCGTTCACTGCGGCGACGCTTGGATACGCTACGTCAATCGAGGGTCTGTGCAGGCGCCAAACCAAGCGCCCGAACCCTACAAATGGCTGGAATCCGCTGTTCTGGAAAAGCAATCCGGCAGATGAAAGATCGTCTTCTTCCAAAGCACGCCCGTCCCGCCGTTCGCTTCGGCTAAGTAATCAACATACAGTCCCCATAGCTGAAGAACCGGTACCGTCGCTCCACCGCGTATGCGTAAGCAGCCAGCACGCGCTCCCGCCCCGCAAAGGCTGACACCAGCATCAGCAGCGTCGACTCGGGAAGATGAAAGTTCGTAATGATCCCGCTCACCACCTTGAACTCCGCGCCCGGTGAAAGAAACAAGCTCGTACTTCCTGAGTGCGGCCAGAACGCCGACCCAATCTCCGCGCCTCGCACCTCCGCCTCGCGAGCCACATGCTCCAGCGTCCGCGTGCTCGTGGTCCCGACGGCGATAATTCTCCGCCCCTCCGCCCGCGCCCGATTGACCGCCTCGGCCGTCTCCGCGGAGATCGTATAACACTCCGCATGGAGACGAATCTCCTCAGTCCGGCTCACCCGCACCGGCTGAAAGGTTCCCAGCCCGACGTGCAGCGACAGCGTTGCAATCTCGACGCCACGCTGACACAGATCGGCAAGAATCTCCGGCGTAAAGTGCAGCCCCGCCGTGGGAGCAGCGGCTGATCCTGTCACATCCTCACGGCCCAGTGGATGAGAGTAGACCGTCTGGTAACGCTCGCGATCCTCCTCCAGGTCCGGTACATCCTTCTCCCGATGAATGTAGGGGGGCAACGGCAGGTGCCCGATCCGCTCCAGCACAGCGTAGAAATCCTGCACCGGATCAAACCGCAGCCTCCGCTCGCCAAACTCTCCGGCTCCGGTCACCGTCGCCCGCAGCAGCACCTCCTCAGAGCCCAGCGCAAAGAACAGCAGCCTCTGCCCCACGGGAGCCTTCCTGGCCGGTTTCACCAGAGCGCTCCACACCTGTCCTTCTGCGGGTCCTTCTGCTCCGGCTCTGTCAGCTCCTATCTCTGGCCGCGCGGCGGCAGCTCCGCCAAGCCGCTCGGTCAAAAGCACCTCCAGCAATCCTTGCGGCATCTGTCCTCTTAGAGCCGCATCTCCCGCCTGCTCCGCCGCGCTCGTCTGCGCCATGCGCCCCGAGCGGCGGGCATAGAGCCGCGCCGGGATGACGCGCGAGTCATTCAGCACCAGCAGATCCCCGGCCCGCAGCAACTCCGGCAGATCCCGGAAGCTGCGGTCCGCAAACCGTCCGGTCCTCCGGTCCAGCGCCAGCATCCGGCTCATCCCGCGCACCTCTACTGGCCGCTGCGCAATCAACTCCTCAGGAAGATCGTAGTGAAACTCTGAAACCAGCATCCGCCCTCAATATCCTCCATCACGGCTCCCGCACACCGGCTCCAGTCGCCCGAGTCTGCAATCGCCGTCCACCCACCAGCGCCGCCCTATCCTGACGATCCTCAACCACGGCCATCGGCAGGCGCGGCTTCACCCGCCACTGCCAGCCCCACCGCCTCTTCCATAGCCTTCTGCAGCCGCTCCAGATCCGCGCCGACGTGCGCCGCCCACCCCACCGTCACCGTCGCAAACGGTTTGGGAATCGCGAAACAATCCCAGCTCTTCAGATACCACGCTCGCGACGGCTCTGCGTGGTACGCTCCAATCCACGTAGCGCTCGTCAGCTCTGCCAAATGCACCGGCCCGGGCTTGGCCACGCGCGCCGGTCCCCTCGGCCCATCGGCTGTAAATGCGCACTTGTGTCCATCCGCGTAGGCCTGCTGCAGGATGCGCAGCGCCGTGGCCCCACCCCTTGAACTCGATCCCCGCACCGCCACAAAGCCCAGCCGCTCCACCGTCCGGGCAATCAGCTCCCCATCGAACGATCTCGAGATCAGAATCGCCACGCCCATGTCCCGAAAACGATGTGCGCAGATCAAGGTGCTGCAGTGCCAGAAGCAGAAGATTCCTCGCCCGGGAATCAACTGTCCCGCGACCGTTCCCGAAGCGCACACATCGCGATAGCGCAGCGTCGCCCCCAGCGCCCGCACCATCCAGGCCACCAGCGGGGGCACAATCGCCAGCACCAGCCTCTGCTTCCACGTGAAAACCTGCACGCTCACGAGTCTACCGCCTGCAAAGCCGCCCTACGCCCCAAGCTCGGCGCGGATCGCGTCGGCGATCGCGTTCGCGTGGCGATGCATCGCCTCTTCACTTGCCGCCTCAATCATCACTCGGGCCAGCGCCTCCGTTCCGGAGTAGCGGATCACAATGCGGCCCGTATCCTTCAGGTCCTGCTCTGCCGCCTTGATCGTGGCCACCACGGCTGGAATCGTGTCCAGCGGCCGCTTCTCCCGCACCTTCACATTCAGGATGATCTGCGGGTAGTTGGTCAGGTCCGCGATCAGCCGGCCGAGCGCCAGCCCACTGCGGTGAATCAGATCCAGCACCAACAGCGCTGTGAGCAGACCATCGCCGGTGGTGGCGCGGGCGGGGAACAAAATGTGGCCGGACTGCTCTCCTCCCAGCGCTGCCCCTGAGTTGCGCATCTCTTCCAGAACATACTTGTCGCCCACCGGAGCGCGCAGCATACGAATCCCCGTACGGGCAAAGGCGGCCGCCAGACCCATGTTGGACATGGTCGTAGCCACCACAATGTTGTTCGCCAACTCGCCACGCGCCTGCAGATCGCGCGCGCAGGCCAGCATCACCGCATCGCCGTTCACCACCTTGCCGTTCTCGTCGGCAAACAGCGCGCGGTCCGCATCGCCGTCAAAGGTGATCCCCAGCGTCGCGCCAGAGACCTTCACCTGGGCGGCGACAATCTCTGGATGCAGCGCGCCGCACTGTTCGTTGATGTTCCGTCCGTCCGGGGAAGCGTGAGTGATCTCCACCGTGCCGTGCAAAGACTGAAAAAGCTGAGGCGCGACCATGCCGGCAGCTCCGTTGGCGCAATCCAATACGATGTGCCGGTTATCCAGAGAGAGGCCGGGAACCGCATCCAGCAGGAAGCGAATGTAATCCACGCGATACCTCTCGTTCGCTTCGGGAGATTCCGGCGCCTCCGGCATCTCCGGGTCTGCGGCCAGCACTCGGTCGATCTCCTCTTCGATGCCGATCTCCACCTCGTCCGGGAGCTTGTAACCATCGCC
>JAJYZE010000264.1 GCA_021800195.1 Acidobacteriota bacterium | reverse complement strand
CCGGCACTCCGCTCTCGACCGTCGCGTTGCAAAGAACTCTCGTATATCCCACTTCGATCAAGACCGACCCCTCGGCCGTCGCCACAAAGCCCGGCGTCAGCTTTACCTCCCGCGCCTGATACGCCCTCCGTCCACCGCTGCGGTACAGCTCAACCTCGTCGATCTTGCTCATAACAATCATTATAGAGATGAGAAATCGAGAGCGGCGAAGGTTGCCGCGACTGAAGAGCATGGCAAGGGTCTAATATCGTGGAAGAGAGTGGAGTTCTCCAGTTCAAGGTAGCCCGTTGCATACCCCACTGGGAGTGTGGGCGAACTTGAGCGTATGCAGTGTCCCGAGTTGGGAATCTGTGGAGAGATTCCTCATCTTGCACATGAATTTGCCGATAACGGCGAAGGAAGGCAGCTTTTCGGCAACTAGAAGATCCGTTTTGGAACGGATGGAGAGAGTTGCCAACCTAGTTCAGGCAGACATTCCGGAGACTACCATGCAGGCTCGTCCACTGAGCATTCCAGCCGCACGGGTTCCATCCCAGCCGTTGCAGCAAAATCTCTCAACCCATTCCTCCTGCGCAGCGGATCCAGCGCCGTCCGGCCTTGCGGAGACGACAGGGCTGGCTCACGATGCCGGCAATCTGGTGGCCGCTCTGAGGCTCTACACGGACCTGCTCAGCGCTCCCGGGGTGCTTGGTCCACGCCATGAGCACTACGCGACCGAACTCCGGCTCATTGCCGACCGCGCCTCCACGCTCATTCAGCGCCTGCTGGTCAACTTCCAGACTCCGCTCAACGGTAAAGCAGCGGAGCCGGAGCGGCCAGACGGACGGTCTCTGCCCACGGCGAGGGCTGATTTTTCTGGCGCCCGGCTCAAAAAGCCGGCTTCCGCCGCCACCAGCCACGCGCTCGTGCTGTTCCAGCTTGCCCCGATCCTGGAACATCTTGCGGCCGGCGTGGCCAAGGTGACTGTAACCTGCTCCGAATCGCTTCCTGCGTTGGATCTCTCCACCGAGGTTCTGGAGCGCATCACGGTCAACCTGCTCCGCAACGCTTGCGAAGCCATTCGCCGCCAGAGCGCGGCGTCCTCCACAACCGCATCCCGGCGGCTTGGCCAGATTCACATTCGCCTGGAAGCGGATGCCAGCCACGCCCGGTTGAAGCTGGAGGACACCGGCCCCGGAATGCGCGAGGAGATGATCGCCGCTTATCTTCGCCCCACCCCGCTGCCGTACGGAGCCAGGCACGGCCTTGGTCATCGCATTGTTCATCAACTGGTGGCCGAGAGCGGCGGTCAACTCTCCATCCGTGTCCGTCCTGGTTACGGCACGCTGATCTGCGTATGCTGGCCGATACCGAGATCCCCCGCCAAGACACAGCCCGGCAAAGTCGAGAGCCTCGCGGGGAAGTTTATCTCCGTCTCATCCACATTGACCGCCTGAATCAGGCCAGAAGGAAATGGCATCTTGTTCCCATCCAAACATCATCCTGGCGATTCCAGCACGCGCCTTACCTCCAGCGGGACTCAGCCCATCGATCCACGGATGGCGCAAGCCGCCTCGCAGGCCGCGACCATCCCCGCTTCGCCGGCCGGACTCCGGCCGTTGCTGAGCCAGCCCAACGACCTTCTCCCCCTTCCTCCGCTGCGTGTCCTGGTGGTTGACGATGATGCTCCGGTGCGCAACGCCTGCGCGGAGATCGCCGCCGGACTGGGCTTTACCACCCAGACAGCGGACTCCGTCTCCACCGCGCGGACGGTCCTGGCTCACTCCTCCATCGACATCCTGCTGCTGGATCTCAAGCTGCCTGGGGGCGGAGGATTGGCTCTGCTGGAGGACATTCGCGCCGAGCATCCGCAGACGATCGTAATCATCATGACCGCCTATGCCACCGTCGGCTCCGCGGTGGAGTCTCTGCGCAGCGGCGCTGGAGATTATCTGACCAAGCCCTTCACCCTGGAGGAGCTTTCAGACACGCTGCAGCGCGCGGCGCAGCGGCGCACCTTCGATGTCGAGTCGCGTCTGCTCCGCGACCGGCTCCGCTCCGGCGCTGCATGGGGAAATCTGGTGGGCAACTCCCCACCCATGGAGAAGCTCTATCGCATTCTCTCCAAGGTAGCCGGCACCACCCATCCGGTGTTGATCGTTGGCGAGCCCGGCACGGGGAAGGAGCTGGTGGCCCGCTCGATTCATGCCAACGGGGCCAACGCCGAGCTGCCCTTCATCCCCGTGGACTGCGGATCACTGGCTCCAGGATTGATTGAAGGTGAACTCTTCGGCTATCTCAAGGGAGCTACGCCGACGGCCACTCGCTCCAAGATTGGGTTGCTGGCTGGCATCGAGGGCAGCACAGTCTTTCTGGATGAGGTGGGGGATCTTCCCCTAGACCTGCAGGGCCGGCTGCTGCGCGCCTTGCAGGAGCGGGAGGTTCGCGCGATCGGGGCGGATCCTTCGGCAGCCGGGTTCGGCTCCGCTGCCGGGCCAGGGAGCGGTCCCGGCCCCGTCACCTCCGGCGTAGCGCCGTTGACGGCTCGCATCCTGGCCTCCAGCAGCCGGGATCTGCCCCACCTGGTGGAGACGGGCCGCTTCCGCAAGGATCTTTACTTCCGTTTGAACGTAGTGAACATCCGCGTACCCTCTCTGCGAGAGCGGCGCGGAGATATTCCACTGCTGACCGCGCACACCCTGGAGCGGATGAAGACGGAGCACGGCGTCCGTTACCACTTTGCCGATGACGCGCTGCGCCTGCTGACCGAGTACGACTGGCCGGGCAACGTCCGGGAGCTGGAGCAGGCCATTGAGAGAGCCTGCTCGCTCTCCAGCGGTCCTGTGCTGCACATCGCCGACTTCCCCACCCAGATGGGAGACTTTCATCTCCACGCCCGGCAACATCGCAAGGAGCCGTCCCCCCGAGGGGTTGACGGCGCGGCCGGCTCCGAGGAGCTGCCCGCCGTGCAGCCCATCGCTGAGATGGAAAAGCAGGCCATCCTGAATACCATCAGCCAGCTCAACGGAGACAAGTTGATGGCTGCGCGCCTGCTCGGCATCGGCAAGACAACCCTCTATCGCAAGCTCAAGGAGTATGGCCTCGAAGAAGAGTCCGCCTGAACCTCGGGGCTTCCGCCCGCGGAGCGGGCCTGGCGGCCCGCGCCCCAGCGGCCTGGGCTACCTCTCTTTGCGCATTCCAACCGCACCTTGAGAGCCACCTTGAGAGCCTGCGGATGCGATGATCAAAGAAGATTCCTTGGAAGATTTCTTGCCCGGCGGGGACAGAGACAAAGCTCGCCGCGCCCGATGCCGGTTTGACAAGTTGATGGAATGCAGATCCGGGAGCCTCCGCCACGGAAGGCTTTCGAATAAGGAGACCACCCGCCCCGCATGCTACCCAATCTGTTGTTGATGGCTCCCGAGAAAGCTTCTATTCCAATCGCAGAGGCTCTGCGCACGGGCCTGGGCGCAGAGGTTCACATCCTTCCCCATCGCCGCTCCGCGCTGACCACGGTCCGGCGCAAGCAGTTCGACCTGATCCTGATCGACGAAGGCATGGCGGCCTCCGATGCCACAACCATCGAGCAGATGTACCAGAATGCGGGCAGCGCCTCGCTGCTGGAGATCAACCTGGCGCTCTCCAGCGCCGAGCGTATCGTTCGTCAGGCCCGCGCCGCTCTCGCGCGGCGCTCGCAGGAGTTTGCCAGAGTCCAGACGGCGGCCCTTTCACAGCTACGCAGTGAACTGAATGCGACCCTGGCCGGTCTCCTGCTGGAGGCGCAACTGGCGCTGCGCGAGGCCAATCCGGCCCAGACCCACCGCCTGCGCAACCTGGTGAAGCTGGCCGGCGACCTGCGCGATCACCTGCGCAAGTAGAGCCACACGGGCCGCGCGCGGCCGGGAGCCAGACAGCATCTCCGCACAGCAGCACACCGCGATGCCCGGTGTATGTACAATCATATTGATCGGGCGATTTGCGGTTGAAATCGCTCTATGGTCTGGTTGCGCATCGGTCTCCGCGTGCGCCCAGCGATACTTTCTGCTGCACTCCGCAGCATGAGGAGAAACATGAAGATCACACCTGGAAAGCTGGCCGGCCTGAAGGCCGTCTCCAACGCGCGCAACGTCATTGCCGCCGCCGCTATGGATCAGCGCGGATCTCTGCAGAAGTCCCTGGCCAAGGAACGCGGCGCCGAGGCCACCGGCAATGACCTGGAGGTCTTCAAGACGCTGGTCACCGATGTGTTGACCCATCACGCCTCCGCCATTCTGCTCGATCCCGAGTACGGCCTGCCCGCCGCGCAACACCGCAACGGCAAGGGTCTGTTGCTGGCTTATGAGAAGACCGGCTACGACGCCAACACTCCCGGACGGCTTCCCGACCTGCTGGATGTGTGGAGCGTCCGCCGTCTGGCCGAGGCCGGTGCCGACTGCATCAAGATCCTGCTCTATTACACTCCCTTTGACAAGCCCGCCATCAATGAGATCAAGCATGCCTGGATTGAGCGCATCGGCGACGAGTGCCGCGCCCACGACATCCCCTTCTTCCTGGAGTTCGTCGGCTACGACGCCGAGGGTGGCGACGAAAAGTCCGTGGAGTATGCAAGGAAGAAGCCGGCGATCGTCGCCGGAGCGATGAAGGAGTTCTCCAAGCCCCGT
>JAJYZE010000263.1 GCA_021800195.1 Acidobacteriota bacterium | reverse complement strand
CCAATGGCTCCGCGCGGCCGGCTTCACCCTCGTCGACTGCTCCTACAAGCTCCACAGCTTCGCCGTCTTCAGCGGCGTCAAACCGTAGCCTGTCGCGCGGCGCCCGGCGCTTCTCAGTCGATCGGCGCTGCCTCTTTGGGGCGGAACTTCGGCCGCTTCATCAGATACCCCACTGGAATCAGGCAACCGACAAGCACCACCAGCACATGCACCGTATCAACGTAGGCTAGCGTGCTGGCCTGCACATTCATCATGTTGTAGATGCGGGCTGAGGCTCGCGCCCCGGCGCTGGCTGCCGAGTAGCCGCTGGTCTCCAGCGAAGCCTTCATCCCTTGATACAGCGATTGATAGGCACTTGATCCGTTGTAGACTTTGGCGGCAAGGTAGTGTTGATGTACCTGGGCTCGCCTGGCCAGCATCGTGCTGATAAAGGAGATCCCAATGCTGCCTCCAATGTTGCGAGCCAGCGCCGTCATGCCCGAGACCTCATTGTTCTTCTCCTGGGGAATCCCCACATAGCTCATCACACTGATGGGGACAAAGAGAAACGGCATGCCCAGCACCATCACCATCCGCCAACTGGCCGCATCCCAGAAGGTGATTCCCAGGTAAACTCCGGAGATTCTCCAGATGCCGATGGTGAGCAAGGTGAATCCGTAGGTGATCATCAGCCGCGGATCCACCCTCTGCCCCAAATAGCCAACGATGGGGAACATGGTGATCAGCACCAGGCCTCCGGCCGAGAGCGCCAGCCCGGCTTCGGTAGCCGTATAGCCCATCATTACCTGAAGAAACTGAGGGATCATCACCGTTGTGGCATAGAGCGTCGCCCCGATGATCACCATGACGATCTGGGACATGGCAAAGTTGCGCCTGGTGTACAAAGAGAGATCCACGATCGGATGCTTGGCGGTCAACTCCCGGTACAGGAACGCCACAAGAGCACAGCCCGCCACAAGAGCGCAGATCACGATGAAGCGCGATCCGAACCAGTCGTCTTCCTGCCCCTTATCCAGCAAGATCTGCAGCGCGCCAATCGTCAGCGCCAGCAGCCCCAGACCAATTCCGTCGATGTCGCCGAGTTTTGCTCGCACTCTCTTAAGATAAGGTGGATCCTCCACGATTTTGCTGGTAAGCAAGAGGGAGAGAATACCCACCGGGATATTCAGAAAGAAGATCCATCGCCAGCTAGAGTTGTCCGTGATCCATCCGCCCACCGTTGGCCCGATCGCCGGCGCCAACACCACTGCCATACCGTACATGCTGAACGCCATGCTGCGCTTTTCAGGAGCAAAGGTGTCGGCCAGAATGGCGCGCTCACTCGGTTGCAAACCTCCGCCGGCTGCTCCTTGTATTACCCGCAGCACAATCAGCATGGACAGAGAGGTCGCCAGCCCGCACAGGAAGGAGAACAGGGTGAAGATCGCCACGCAGCTCATGTAGAAGTTCTTGCGCCCAATCCGGTTGGCAATCCAGCCGCTGATGGGCAGCACAATCGCATTGGAGACCAGGTAAGAGGTCAGCACCCAGGTTGCTTCCTCATAGGTGGCGCCCAGGGAACCGGCGATGTGCGGCAGCGCCACATTGGCGATGCTCGAATCCAGGGCCTCCATGAAGGTGGCCAGCGTCACCGTTAGGGTAATCACCCACGGGTTGAACCGCGGCGTCCACGGCTCGTGATGAAACTCATCCTCGGAGTCTCTGTTCGGCGCCTTTTTAGCAGCGACAACGGTAGCCTGTGCCATGCCGTTCCTAAGCGAGTCGGGAGGTTTGCGAGAGTTGGGAGGATGATGAGACCCGCGAAAGACCATTTGGGTCCGGCCGGACAGAAACCTGTGTGCCGCATTTGCCTGCGCGTCTTATTCAGTCGACATCTGTTTTCTCTGCCTCCGTCGCTCCACTCGCATCTTTGTGGCGACTCGGTCCTGAAACTCGCTCAAACAAATTGCTCCGCAACAGGGACCTTCCCGGCGCGGCCTGCCAAGGATTCCAAACCGTATTTTATTAGAGAAGCCGCGCAAAAATTGTCCTGCAGCGAAAACTTCCGTCCTGCACTTTCTGATTTGGTTTCTTCACCAGGATCCCAACTGCCGTCTCGGCTCCGGTGTGAGATTGAACGCGGATCAGCATCCGCAGAGCCAATCGCGCGTCTAATCTAGAAGGAGCTCCGTCTTTTCAATCTCGTGCTGCTTGCGGCATTCCCCTTTTAGCCACCATGAAGCTCACTCGCTATACTCGATTCACCGGAGATCTCTCCTCCAGCCTGGACCTTGAGGACCTACTTCAGGCCCTCTCGGACTTCCTGCTGGACTCGGGCTTTGAGGATCCCTACTCGTCCTTCTCCAATTCGGACGACTCCATGGAGAGCCTGCGCAACGCCATACGCCAAGCCCTGGAATCGGGTGAACTTCTCGATGAGGTGTCCCAGGAGCAGTTTGACCAGCTCGACCCGGAGCAGGTGGAAGACCTCATCGACAAGATCATCGAGCGCATGAAGGCGGACGCCTATCTAAACGCGGAGGACCCATCGGACAGCCAGGGTCTCGCCGGGGAAGGCAACGGTGGCGAATCCCGCTTCGAGATCACCGCCAAAGGCCTGGACTTTCTGGGATACAAGGCATTGCGCGACCTTCTGGGACCCTCGGGCAAGTCCTCGTTGGGCCGCCACGATACCCACCATGAAGCGGCCGGCGTGGAGACCAACGGCTCCTCCAAGCCTTATGAGTTTGGCGACAGCCTGAACCTGGACATCACAGCCACGCTCTCCAGCCTCTTCGCGCGCGAAGGTGCGCCCACCTCAGCCGGAGCCATCAATCTGGAGTACTCTGACCTGCAAGTACAGCAATCTGATTATCAATCCTCCTGCGCTACCGTGGTTCTGCTGGACTGCTCCCACTCCATGATTCTGTATGGCGAGGATCGCTTTACGCCGGCCAAGCGGGTAGCCATGGCCCTCTCTCATCTCATACGCGCTCAGTATCCCGGAGACTCCATTGATCTGGTGCTCTTCCATGACTCTGCGGAACATATTCCCCTCTCCCAACTTCCTCGAGTGAAGGTGGGACCACACTACACCAACACTCGCGAAGGGCTGCGAGTCGCGCAGCGCGTGCTGCGAGGCTCGGGCAAGGAGATGCGGCAGATTGTGATGATCACTGACGGCAAACCATCGGCGCTGACCATGGCAGACGGCCGTATCTACAAGAACGCTTTTGGCCTTGATCCACTGGTGATCTCGGAGACTCTGGAAGAGGTTAGCCGCTGCAAGCGGGCAGGCATTATGATCAATACCTTCATGCTGGCCAATGATTTCCAACTGGTCCAGTTCGTGCAACAGATGTCGGCGATGTGCCGCGGCAAAGCATACTTCACCACGCCACAGACCCTGGGCAACTACCTTCTGATGGACTTCATGTCCCGACGATCCAAACGCGTGAATTGAACAGCCAGACCGTCAAAGCCCGCAAGTTTCCGTCTGTTGGGTCTTTGGTTTGCTCCACCTGTCCACATAGTATGCAGGGGCCTCTTTCAGAGCGTAGCTGCCTCAGCGTGTCTTTCTCGCCAGATTCGATACACCCCCCAGGCGGCGGCTGTGCAGTTATCCATCACCCGTCCATCCAGGAGCATGGCTTCAAACTCATGTACCCCAACCCGATGCACCGTCATATCATGCTCCTCAGGGTCGCGTTCCGTCTCGCCTTGGCTCAATTCCTCGGCAAGAAAGACATGATGAATCTGCCGCATCGCTCCATAGGCGATCCAAAGATCCGTCAGCCGCGTCATTCGCTGGGCGCGCAATCCGGTCTCTTCGGCCAGTTCTCCCCGCGCTAGCTCCAGTGGATCAACCTCCGCAATCTCCCAGCTTCCCTGGGGAAGCTCGTAGAAGCTGGCTCCAACGGTGTAGCGATACTGATGCACCAGCCATACAAAGTCCCCCTCCGTGGTGCGTTCAAGAGGAATGATGATGACCGCCGGCTCCTTCTCCATGACCCCGTAGATCCCAAATCCGCCAGACTCCTTCGAGCATAACTTGCGCTCGATGACGTCTTCTCGCACCCGGCACCACGGGTTTCGATACACTTCACGCGTGCTGACGGTCCGAATCGGCTTCTCCTTGCCGGCCAAATTTGGAAGGAAATCATTCGCCACGCTCTGCCCTCACGCCACCATCTTATCCTGCCGCCAGCCTCAGCCCGAGCCTGCATCTCATCTCCTGTATCCCGTCACTCTCCGCGCGCTTTCGTCCTTTACCATCTGTACAGAGGTTAAAAGGAGCCACATCCCGCATGAAACCAGCCGAAGGCCGCAGGAGAGTTGTCATCGAGGAGGTTCAGCCCAGCGTAGACAACGGACGTTACTCCGTGAAAGGAATCCTCGGGGAAGAGATCACCGTTACAGCAGCCATCTTCGCTGACGGCCACGATCACGTTGCCGCGCGACTCCTCTATCGCCACCAGACCCAGCGCCGTTGGAGGTCGACGCCGTTTGTCGAACTCGGCAATGATCTCTGGTCGGCTACCTTCTCCGCCTCCGATCCCGAGGATGCCGCGCGCATCGGCCCGTGGCGCTTCACCATTGAAGCCTGGGTCGATCACTTCGACACCTGGCTCCACGATCTTGCCAAGCGCCTGGCGGCGCAGTC
>JAJYZE010000262.1 GCA_021800195.1 Acidobacteriota bacterium | reverse complement strand
TCTGCTGCTGTTTCTGTTGCAACTGCTGTGCAACGCCTTGTGGCCGGCGATCTTTTTCGGAGCGCGAAGACCGGGGGCCGCCTTTGGCGAGATCATCCTGCTCTGGGCCCTGATTCTGGCGACACTGGTCTCCATGCGGCCCATCTCCCCGCCGGCGAGCTGGCTAATGCTGCCCTACCTCCTCTGGGTCAGCTTCGCAGCGGCCCTCAACTTCTCTTTTTGGCGGTTGAATCCAACTTTTGGCGGTGGGAGTCAAGGAGGCGGCCGCGGATGAGGCGGTTGCAAAGCAGGCGAACTCGAATCCACTTTTCGATTATTCTCAAACAGAGGCGGAACCGGGACGGCCCCACCACGCAGGACGTTGTCAGCCCGAAGGCCGCTCTCCGGGCCCTCCGCCCCCACCAACAGTGAGGCAGACCCTATGCACTCCGGCTACACGCTTCTCCTTGTTGCGCTGCTCTTCGCCATCTTTTACTTCTGGCGGCGCTCCGGGCAGGCCGCGGCGGAGAAGATCCCGCAGTACCTCCGCGACGGTGCCCTGATCATCGACGTGCGCACTCCAGCCGAGTACAACTCCGGCCATCTGCCCAAGGCCATCAACATCCCCTTGCAGCAGATTGAAGCCGCCATCTCCCATCGCTGTCCGGACCGTTCCCGGATCCTGCTGCTGCACTGCCACAGCGGGGCTCGCAGCGGTGTTGCCGCCAGACGCCTGAAGGCCAAGGGATACCACAACACCTTCAACCTGGGCTCATACCACCGCGCCGGCCGCTTGATCAAAGGCGAGTGAGAACCGATTGGCCGGTTCGTGGCCCTGCAGCGGCCGGGGTTCAACCGGTACACTGAACAGATGGAAGTTCTCTACGGCCTGCATCCTGTCGAAGAGGCCCTCCGCTCCGGCTCTCGCCGCCTGGACCATATCAGTGTGGCTCGGGAGCGGGAGTCCCGCCGTGATCCTCGCCTGGAGGCAGTTCTTGATCTCGCCCGAGCGGAAGGCATCCGGATCGCCAGCGAGCCTCGCGAGCAGCTTACCCGGCACTGCCGAACCGACGCTCATCAGGGCATCGCCGCCTTTCTGCGGGAGCGCAAACTGCTCAGCCCGGAGGATCTCCTTGCGCTGCCAAGCCCTGCGGGCAGCGCAGGCCACCGATTCTTCCTCGCCCTGGATGGCATCGAGGACCCTCACAACCTGGGTGCGCTGCTCCGCTCCGCCGACGGAGCCGGCATTGACGGCGTCCTGCTTCCGGAGCGCCGCTCCGCTCCTCTCTCGGCGGTCGCCTGCAAAGCCTCGGCGGGAGCCAGCGAGCACATGCGCATCGCCCAGACAGTCAACATTACCCGCGCCCTGGAGACCATGAAGAAGCACAACATCTGGATCGTCGGATTGGACGAACGCGGCGCCAAGGAGTACACCGCCTTCGACTTCCGCCAAGACATCTGTCTGGTCCTGGGCCGGGAGGGCTCCGGTCTGCATGACCTGGTCAAGCGTACCTGCGACCATCTTCTGCGCATCCCCATGGCGGGCAGCGTCAGCTCTCTCAATGTCTCCGTCGCGGGAGCTGTGGTGATGTATGAGGCCATGCGCCAGCGCCGCGGAGACCAGCAACCAGACACCCCGGCAACCCCGCCGCCGTCGCAGGCGGCCAAGCCTCGCAAAGGGCTGGGCTCCTGACCTCCCGCCGAAGACCGTTCGCGGCAAACCCGGCTTCGGACCATCTTTCATCGCACCTGCTTCCCGGCCGCCGTCGAATGGCTTGGCCAACGATCTACGATCCTGTTCGTGCTTCACGGAGTCCTTCATCTTGCCTACACCCCGCACCCTGCGCATGGTCTGCCTGAGCCTTCTCACCCTTCTGGTGACAAGCCTGGCCGCGCACGCCCAATCCACCCCCGCCGAGCCGCCCCTGCCGCCGCCTCGCGGCCAGGTCCTGTTCCAGAGCCACGGCGAACCACCCCCCACCCCGGATGACGATGCTCCTCCGCAACCGCCGGCAGCCGTTGCGGGCCAGACTCCCTCTGGACCGGTGCTGACCGACGCCCAGCGTTCTTCCCTGCTCTTCACCGCCTATGACCTGGACGCGCGTCTGGATCCCGCCAATGGCGAGATGACCATGCGCGCCCGGGTCACGCTGCGCAACATCGGCAACCAGCCGCTCTCCCGGATTGCGCTGCAGATCTCTTCCTCCCTGATCTGGGCCAGCGCCAGCCTTCTTCCCTCCGGCAGCGGCCAGCCGTCGGCCGCCCGCGTTGTGCAGCTTCCCCTGGCCCAACACCTGATCGATACCGACGCCGACCACACCGGCAAGTGCTCAGAGGCGATCCTTGACCTGCCCTCGCCGCTGGATCCGGGAGCGGCCATCACCCTGGACACCGTATACTCCGGCACGCTGCATGCGAGCGGTCATCGCCTGGAGCGCATCGGCGCCTCCCCCGCTGAGGCGGTGGCCGCCGACTGGGATGCGGTGGGTTCCAACCCTGTCCAGTCTGCACTCAACTTCAGCAGCAGTTCGGGAGACGTCGCTCCGGCGCCTCCGTCTCCGCCGACCGTTATCGTCGCTCTGCGCGGCTTTGGCGATGTCCTGTGGTATCCCGCAGCCTCGCCGCAGCTCTTCCTGGGCGACGGAGCCAAGCTCTTCCAGGCCATCGGGCGGCAGCGACTGGCGGAAGAGCAGGCGACTGTCCACCTCCGGCTGGCCGTTGTCTACCGTGGCGCGCCGCCCGTGGCAGCTTACTTCTGTGGCCGCGGCCTGCGCCTGGCTCCCCATCCGGATGACCCCTCCGTCTCCGACGGCACTGGCATCGCCACCGCCGACTTCCCTGCCGAGCCTCTCGACTTCCGCCAGCCCAGCCTGTTTGTGGTCCAGCAGCCGGAGGTAGCCCTGGCGCCGGTCTCCATGCCTCCCTCCGCCTCCATCTCCTCATCCTTATCGCCGCCACAGCCCGGGGTGCGGCCGAACGCGTCTCCGGCCAGCCACCCGGCCGGCCCCGTGGATGTGCTCTCGGTAGAAAGTTCTGACCCGGACGCTCTACCGGCGCTGGCGGACTCCGCCGAGCGCATCGCGCCCTTGTTGCAAGCCTGGTTTGGTCCGACGCCTCTTGTGCCGCTCAGCGTGCTGGACCACCCCGGCGATCCGTTTGAAGATCTGGCGCTGCTGGTGGCTCCCATCCGCAAACTCTCCTCTTCGGCCTCCAGCCCGGCGCTGGCCCACTCTCTTACCCATGCCTGGATCCAGACTGGCCAGCCTTGGTTTGACGAGGGCCTCGCGCAGTTCATCAGCCTGCTCTGGATCGAGCAGACGCAAGGCCGCTCGGCCGCCATCCTAGCCCTCAACAACCTGATTCAGCCATTGAACATCGCCGAGGTCAGCTTTGACTCCGAGCAGCAGGCCGACGCCGCCTTCGCTCCCGCTGGCGAACCTCTGATCTCGGCTGGCAATGAGCTGTACTACCGGCGCAAAGCAGCCGCGGTCTGGTGGATGCTGCGCAACATCGCCGGCGAACCGGCCCTGCAGCAGGCCCTCACCCTCTGGCGGGAAGAGACCGCCGAGAAGAACGGCCTCTTCAACACGGACGATGCCGCGGTTCAGGCCGTGGCCTTTGAAAGGCTGCTGGAAAAGACCAGCGGCAAAGACCTGGGCTGGTTCTTTTCCGACTGGATCCTTCGCGACCGCGGCCTTCCTGACCTCTCCATCGTCGACGTGGAACCCAGCCGGCTCCCGGCCGGCAAGGGACACGACGCCGGCTGGCTGGTTTCGGTGACGGTTCACAACGACGGCGCTCCCGCCGTGGATGTCCCTCTCTCGGTGCGCTCCGGAACCTTCACCACCACCACGCTCATCCACATCCCCGGCTTCTCGAACGCCACCACGCGGGTCGTCGTAGCCTCCCTGCCGACGCAGGTGATTCTCAACGACGGCAGCACTCCGGAGATTCGCGCCTCCAGCCACAGCCGCCAGGTGATCTTCCAGCGCGACCCCTCCAAATTCCAGAACTAAAGGGTTTTCAGTGCAGGTGTAACGCGACGCCCCGACCTCCGTGGGCGTTTTCCCCAATGAAAACGCCACTGCACGCCCTCTCCGGTGTACCCAGCAACACTGAAAATGCTACAGGGCAACTCACCGAGGATCGAAGCCGATGCGCAGCGGTACAGAGCGCAGGCAGCAGAGACATCCTGCGAACCCACATCTCAAAAAACCGAGATGTCGGGCACCCGCACCTGCAGGGGCTCATTCCCCGGCCTTGCCAACCACTAACAGTTGCTCGATCCGGCCGTCGGGCTCCAGATAGACGGTGATCAACACGGTGGTCCCACCGGAGAAGACGGCGCGGTAGAGGCCAAAGGTCATTCCGCCGCGCAGCTCGGCGGTCGAGGCGGCGACGGCGCTGAGCGAGCCCATGGGGGAGAGGCTGGAGCGGTAGTCGCCCAGCGCCGCCGCATCAAAGTAGTCGTTGCAGTCGGCGGTGAACAGGGCGCGGTCGATCTTGCCCTTCTGCAGCCCGGCCAGCACCTTCTGCAGTTGGGGCGCGAAGCCCTGCGCCGTGGCCAGAGCCGGGTTGGCCGATGAGGCGGCGGCCGCAGACTTCGCGGGGAGAATCAGCGGAGCGATCTGGCGCGCGATCTGGTCAGCGGCTTCGGACGCCTCTTGGTTGGTGAGCACGACG
>JAJYZE010000013.1 GCA_021800195.1 Acidobacteriota bacterium | reverse complement strand
TGACCTAACGGGAGGATGCGCTTCTGGACAAGGGTCTCTCTTGGTTGCGCCAAAACCTCCACGGTTACAGTTATGGTATCAAGTGTGCGGGCCAGAGGAAGGCGGGAAACCTGATTGGGAAACGCGCACTTCATGCGGGTTTTGGCTTGAGAACCGTCGGTGAGGGTGCCCGCACCCTTGGCGGATATGGACTCGTAAAGGCCGGTCTCTAGCGCTCCAGCCGACGATGCTGCGACAGCGGCGCCAATGCGTCGCTCAACAAGCTTTGCAACATCCCGGTCTGGCAAAACCATCTCCACCTTCTCCTTGTCGCCTCTTGGGCTTTGTTCCTTGTTCCTTGTGCGTGTGGATAGAACACCCTTCCCAGGATATCTCCCACACCCAACTTGTCTTATTAGACGTAGAATTTTGTGAAGTGGTTACTCGGGAAGCGCAGCTTCCAACAGAAGAAAGGAAAAGGGATGGGTCCGATGCATCGGCGAAGTTTCATCCTTCATCGGGCATTGCAGCCAACGTTGGGAAGGTATCTTCCTAGCCACCCGCTTGCCACTACGCGAGGCCAAGGTTCCGGAGGATCAGACCTGATACTTCTACTCGACCGCTCGGCTGGAGGGGCGCGCGTTCGCCGGAGAGCATAAGAGGTGGACAAGAGGATATGAACGGTCTAAGTCTGTCTCTCAAGCGGATTCTTCAAGCGGATCTTCGGATGGCGCCCGAACGGATTCGCTGTCGGCGATTTACCAAGCACAGGTGGATCTTGCAGTTAAACTCGCTCCGTCTTGCAAAATGGATTCCGGCAGCATAGAGGCATACATCCTGACGCCAGGAAGGGCGAACGTCGGCTCGATGCCGATCTTGAAAGAGGCACTGGAGATGAGTGAGAGATTACCCGCAATCTTCTTTGGGCACGGCAATCCGATGAATGCCGTCACGCAGAACCGCTATACGCAGGCATGGCGGACGATAGGAGGACAGATGAGGCGGCCAAAGGCCATCCTCTCCATCTCCGCTCACTGGTTTGTGCCGGGAACTGGCATCACCGTGAGTACGTCGCCGAGGACCATTCATGACTTTGGGGGATTTCCACGGGAGTTGTACCAGGTGCAATATCCCGCTCCCGGGGATCCTGATCTGGCTCGCCGCGTGCAGAAGATGCTATCTCCGTTGCAGGTTGAACTGGATGACTCCTGGGGGCTCGATCACGGTACATGGTCTGTTTTGACGCATGTCTATCCCGAGGCCGACGTTCCGGTGGTGCAGCTCAGCATCGATGAGGGGCAGCCAAGCGTCTTTCACTTTGAGGTCGGCAAAAAGCTCGCGCCGTTGAGGGAGGAAGGTATTTTGATCGTCGGCAGCGGCAATCTGGTCCATAACCTTCATGCCTACGCGTGGGGAAAGCACATGCCTGACCCATATGACTGGGCCATTCGCTTTGAGACTGAAGCAAAACAGAGAATGCTGGCCGGCGAGTACAAATCGCTGATCAACTACGAGCGGCTTGGAGCGGAGGCTATGCTTGCGGTTCCGACGCCGGACCATTACTTGCCGATGCTATATGTGCTGGGCGCCCAGCAGGAGGGTGAAAGGATTCAATTTCCTGTAGAAGGTGTCGACGGGGGTTCGATCTCGATGCTGGCCGTTCAGATTGGATGAAGGAGCGCGCCTGATTTGGATCAGCCGTTCAGGATCCTATCGAGGCGTGCATTAGCTGAAAATCTCTTTCACCTTGCTGAACAGGCCGCGGGAGGTTGGAGTGTTTTCCACATCGATGGTCTCCGCGAACTGCTTGAGGATCTCTTTTTGCTGCTTGGTCAGCCGGGAGGGAGTCTGCACCCGGAGCTCGACGATCAAATCGCCCTTGCCGTGAGCGTTCAGGTGTGGGACGCCCTTGCCACGCAGCCGGATCTCACGGCCGCTCTGTGCCCCTTCCGGAACCTTGATCGTCTCCACCCCGTCCAGGGTCTCCAGTTCAAGTTCAGCGCCGAGAGCGGCCTGCGGGAAGCTGATCGGCATCACGCAGTGAAGGTCATCGCCATCGCGCTCGAAGAACTTGTGGGGTTTGACCTCCAGCACGACATAGAGGTCGCCGCTGGGCCCGCCGAATCGGCCGGCTTCGCCCTCACCAGAGTAACGGATGCGGGTATCTGTCTCGACCCCGGCGGGTACCTTGACCAGGATCTTGTGCTCGCGGGCGATTCGACAGTCGCCTTTGCAGGTTGGGCACGGTGTGCGGATCACGGAGCCTGTTCCGCTGCACACCGGGCAGGTGCGGGCAACTGCGAAGAAGCCCTGCTGGGAGCGTATCTGACCGCGTCCACCACATTGCTGGCAGGTCTCCGGTTGCTTGCCTCTGGCGGAGCCGGTGCCGCGGCAGTCTTGGCAGGTTTCCGCGCGACGGATAGAAATCTCTCGTTCGACGCCGAAGACAGCCTCCTCAAACTCGATCTTCAGGTCAAATTTGAGGTCGCGGCCGCGCTGCTGCCGGGTGGCGCGGCGACCTGCGCCGCCCATGTTGAACATCTCTCCGAACAGGTCGCCGAAGATATCGTTCAGGTCTCCGCCTTGGAAAGGGTTGCCTCCCGGGAAGCCGCCGGCTCCGCTGACCCCAGCGTGTCCATAGCGGTCGTAGGCGGCGCGCTTGTCGGGATCGGAGAGAACCTGATAGGCCTCGCTGCACTGCTTGAACTTTTCTTCCGCCTCCGGGTTGTTGGGGTTGCGGTCGGGGTGGTACTGCATGGCGAGTTTGCGATAGGCGCTCTTGATCTCGGCATCGGAGGCGGTGCGTTCGACACTGAGAATCTCGTAGAAGTCGGTCTTCATGGTTGAGGTTGCCATTCCTGGATCCTGAAGCTTGCTTTGAGTAGGCCGGCGGAGAGGCTCGGGTGCTGCCGGCCGGTTGAATCAGGGGATTTGCTCGGTCGAGCCCAGTTCCATCGATCGTCTGTATGGGCCGTTCCAACGGCAAGTCCCAGAGCCTGGTTCGCAGCCGTTCCCGAGAGGCGGCTGGCGAAAGGGAAGTGATGCACCTTACTCGCTCTTTTGAGCCGAGTTGACGGCGATCTTGACTAGCGCGGGACGCAGCAGCTTGTCGCGCAGCTTATAGCCACGGCGGATCTCCTCGAGAACCTGGTGATCCGGATGCTCTACGGTTTCGATGCTGCCCAGAGCCTCGTGGATTCTAGGATCAAACTGGGCACCGACAGCCTCCACCGGCTGAATGTTCAGACCGCGAAGGGCGTCCTCCATCTGCCTCACGATCAGTTGCACGCCGGTCCGAAGCTGGGCCACATCCCCCTCCGACTTGAGGGCCAGGGCGAAGTTGTCCAGAACCCCGAGAAAAGGTTCAATGGCGGACTGGATGGCGAAGTCGCGCATATCCTGGCGTTCCTTGGCTTCTCGCTTGCGGGTGTTGTCGAACTCTGCCTGCAGGCGAGCAAGACGGTCCTGCGATTGGGCCAGCATCTGGGCAAACTGATCCCGCTCGGCGCGAAGCTGTTCCAGTTCGCTGGGAAGCTCCAACGGCTCGGCAGGAAGGGTGGTCTCGGCAGGAAGGGTGGTCGTTGCATCTTCCGTGTGATTGGCTTCAGTGGTTTCCATCTGTTCGGTGTTCATCTTCTGGTTTTCTTCCTTCTTGCGGAGGGTAGTTCGCGGCCAGTGCTTCAAGCGATCTTTCACGATACTCATGAGTTCGTCCTGACGGGTGATACCGTTCAACTGCTAAGGAGCCTGTGGAGCGGCTTGACCGGTGTCAATTCGTTGCAAAAGGCGGGCAACGTAACCGACGGCGTTGATGGCGCTCTCGTAGTCCATGCGCTTGTGCCCGAGGATGGCGACGGCGCTCTCCCCGGAGAATTGCGCCGGAGCAGCGATCAGAACCAGACCCGCCATGCTCGGATCCTGGCGCTCAAGATTGAAGACCACGCGGGTGGAGTGTTCGGCGGTATCCAGGTAGGCGTTGAGCAGGTCGATGAGGCGCTGCTTCTCCTCTAACGCAGACAGCATGGCGCGAAGCCGCTCGCGGTCAGCAGAAAGGGCAAGCAGGTTGGCGACGCCGTCGACATAGACGGGCTGCTGCTGGACAGAGTCCTCGGGCAGGGTGCGGGACCAGAGTTGGCTGGCGTCGGAGAGCTGGCGGTAGGCGTTTCGCTCCACCTCCAGACGGGCGGACAGCTCGCGCCGGATCTGATCGATGTTCCAGGCGCGGAAGTGGGTGTTCAGGTAGTTGGCCGCAGCCTCAAGCTGCAGCGGCGAGAGCACCTCGCCCGAGTCTGGCTCCAAGGACAGGACGCGATCACGCACCATGCCGCTGCGGGTCACCAGAACCGCCAAGATACGGCGTGGGGCAAGACGGCTAAAGTGGATGTGCTCCAACAGGTCGGAGGCAGCGGCCGCTCCAATGGCCAGCCCGACCCCGCTGGAGAGTGAGGCGAGTACGTGCGAGGTACGCTCCAGCAGGGCGGAGGCTCCGGCGACCCCGGCAAAACTGGTATCGATCTTTGCCTGGAGGGCTTCTCGGTGCATCTGCAGCTCGGCGCGGGATGTTCCGGAAAGTTGTTGAGCGTTGGTCAGTTGTCCTACGTAAAGCCGAAAGGCCTCCGCCGAAGGGATGCGCCCGGCCGAGGTGTGCGGTTGCTCCAGCAGGCCGGCTTCAGCCAGCTCGGCCATCTCGTGGCGGATGGTGGCCGAGCTGATACCGTTCGCAAAGGCCGACTGCGCCAGTGTGCCGGAGCTTACCGGCTCGCCGGTGGAGATGTAACTCTCCACGATCGCGGTGAGGATCTCGCGCTGGCGGTTTGTGAGGGCCCTGGACATAAGAAGTTTGATATCAGGTTAGACCAACTGTGACCCCGAAAGGTCGCAGTTGGCGCGGTTCGGAACATGAGCTGCCACCGCTGCGGAATGATCATTTCTTGGCGGTCACAGGCCGGTGGCCCGGTGGCTATAGCATTTCAGTGTTGATGGGTGTCCCGAAGAGGGCTTGCAGTGGCGTTTTCATTGGGAAAAACGCCCATAGAAGCCAAGGCATTGGGTGCACCTACACTGAAACTGCTTTAGGAGACCTCCAGAACCACGCTGTCTTTGGCGGCCAGCGCCTGAGTTCGTGTGGCGACCTTTTCGGCGATGGCCAGGAACTCTTTCCCCCGCGCCGTGGCGGAGCCCGCGAGCGCAGCTGGAAGCCCACTGTCGCCTCCGGTGCGGATCTGAGGATCCAGATCGACTGAGCCAAGGAAGGGAAGGTTGAACTGGCGGGCCGTCTGTTCCGTGGCGCCGGCGCCAAAGACGTCCACCACGGAGCCATCCGGCAGCGTCATCTGCGACATGTTTTCTACCAGGCCAATGACAGGGACGTTGACCTGATGGAACATCTCGAGGGCCTTGCGGGCATCCTCTAGCGCTACTGCAGACCCGGTGGATACCACGATGGCGCCGCTTAGCGGCACGGTCTGGACGAGCGAGATCACGACGTCGCCAGTGCCGGGGGGGAGGTCGATGATCAGGTCATCCAGCTCTCCCCAAGCCACCTGCTGAAGGAACTGGCGGATAATCTGGTGCAGCATCGGACCACGCATGATCATCGGCTTGTCGCCGGGAGAGATCAAGCCAATGGAGATGAACCGGACGCCATGGGCGAGGATCGGTTCCATCAGGTTTCCGTCGACGATGCTGGGCGAGCGGGTGGCGCCAAGCATGGTGGGTACGTTTGGGCCGTAGATGTCGGCATCGATCAGCCCGACGCGGTGGCCGAGTTTGTTCAACGCCACCGCAAGGTTGACGGCGACCGTGGTTTTCCCAACCCCTCCCTTTCCGGAACCAACCGCCAGAATGTGACGGATCCCAGGGAGACGCTGTGGAGCTTGCGCTGCGGGTGCATGAGAGTGAGACATAAGATCCTCTTTTGGAGTGCTTCGCTTATAAATTCATGGTGAACTAGATGAGCCACTCCGGAGGCAAGTTGGAGTGGTGTTCCTTCTTGCGCGCCATCTCTTCGGAGCGCAACTGGCGGCGGCGAAGAGCGGCTTCAAAACGCCGAATCTGGTGATCTGTCTCCGGCACGACCTCCGGGACTTCGAGACGGTTGCCCGCGAGATCGACCGCAACATAGGTCAGATAAGCGCTGGAGACATGGCGCAAGGTCTGGGCGCGGACGTCTTCCACCATGGCTTTGACTCCGATTTCCATGGAGGTGCGAAAGGCGCGGTTGACGCTGGCTTTCAGGATCAACAGGTCGCCGACGTGGACCGGGGCGACGAAGTCCAGATGATCCATGGAGGCGGTGACGGTATAGGCGCGGGCGTGGCGGCTTGCGGCCGTAGCCCCTACCAGGTCAATGAACTGCATCAGGCGACCACCGAAGAGATTGCCCAATGCGTTGGCGTCGGCCGGGAAGATGATCTCGCTCCGTTCCGATTGGGAGGCATGAACCGGCTTCGAGGGAGGTTGAACGGCCATTCCTTTATTGTAATGGCTCCTTGTTTGCATCGGCAGACGACGTGCCGCATCCTAGCAACATGGACAGGATTGCGATGTTGAGTGGGATCTTGGAACAGAATCCGAAAGATGCGTTTGCGCGCTACGGTCTGGCGATGGCGTATGCGGCTGAGGGAAGGATCGAAGCAGCGCTGCGCGAGTATGCGCTCGTCCTGGAATATAACCCGGACTACGTGCCCGCCTTCCAGATGTCGGCGCAGACGCTGCTAACGATGGGCCGGGCGGAAGAGGCCAGGACACGGCTGCGGGCCGGATTGGCGGCCTGCGAGCGCACCGGAAACGCCCACGCCGCCAGAGAGATGCAGGAGATGTTGGATTCGTTGGGATGAACCTCTTCGCCGCCGGAGCGGCCCGGCATCGCCGTCGCTGCGCCCGCTTTCCCGATGAGGATCCCGGAGCCTTGCGAGTTTGGAAGTTTGGGAAAGAGAGCCATGGTCACTAAAGCGTTTTCAGTGCCGGTGTAACGCGACGCCTTGACCTCCAAGGGCGTTTTCCCCAATGAAAACGCCAGTGCACGCCCTCTCCGGTGTACCCAGCAGCACTGAAAATGCTATAAGGCGCAAGCTGACAGCTACGCTGAGGATGACGGCGAATCTGGCTCCCGGTTTTCGCATCTCCACAACCAATCGTGGAGCGTGCATCTTTCTATCGCATGGCCGGGGGGTATGCCTCGGTTCCGTTTCACGAAGCCGGTGCCGGCCGTTTCGCCATCGAGTGCTTGCCGCGGTCCGAGGTTTCCTGCTCCAGATCTCAGGTGCGGTCCGCATCCGTCTACCGGTCGTCGCGATGCCAATTTGTTCATGTACCGCGCTCGGCGGCGGGCCAGGAGCCCGGTGCAGGCTCCGTGCGATCCATGCTGCCTTGGAAGCCGTGGCCGGACGCCGCTCCCTTCGCCTCTTCTGCCGGCGGCCATAGCTTCATCTCCGCGACAAAACCGCTTCCTGGATGCGGCTCTTCCCCCCGGCAACGCACAGCGGCCCAAATCACACGGCAGCTTACGGCGAAGTTTTATACTGAGCTGCAGATATGACCATCGGAAAGGATCCTACGGTTGCGCCCACCATCGAGCTGGGAGGTGCGGCGGTTGCCAAACCAGGGGCCTTGCCCCGGCCGAGGATGTCTTCCGCCACGGAAACCTCCGCCGCGGTCAAGCTGCAGCGGGTCTCACGGCTGTACGGCAGCTTCGTGGCGCTGCGCGAGGTCTCGCTACAACTTGCCCCGGGATCGAGCGTCGTCATTGTAGGGGAAAATGGCGCAGGGAAGTCGACGTTGCTCAAAGTGGTTGCCGGGCTGCACGCGCCCACCTATGGCGAGGTGACGATCTTCGGCGAATCTCCGCGAGACCTACGCGGCTCCGTGGCTTATATGAGCCATGCCACGATGCTTTACGACGAACTGACAGGCATGGAGAACCTCACCTACTTTGCCGGCCTGCAAAACAGCAGTCCACAGTCCATGAGATCCAACCATTCCAGCGGTTCCCGAAAGGCTCGGCTGCGCGACCGCGCTGCCCAGGCGCTCAGCGAAGTGGGCTTGGACCCGACCAATCCTCGCCGGGTAGGCGAATATTCGCAAGGCATGCGGCAACGCGCCTCACTGGCCCGCGTCCTCCTCTCCGAACCGGATCTTCTGCTGCTGGACGAACCCTTCTCCAACCTCGATGTAGGCTCCGCGCACAGCATGATCGCTCGCCTTGTGGCGTATCTTGCTCAGCCTTCGCCCCGCGGCCTGGCGCGCACGCTGTTGTTGACCACCCATCAGACTGAGCTGGCGCGGCCCCTGGCGCAGAGCACTCTGACGATGAACGCCGGCCGCTTGGTTTCCCTGCAGCAGACCTCGCCCCTGGAGGCAGATGGCGATACGCCGGCGCAAAGGGAGGGTGTTCGATGAAGGCATTGGCTAAGGCGTCCTCTGTTGGCAAGACGAACGCGGCGCGATACTTGGACTCTCTTGGCATCCATTACGAGCTGCGCGCCTACGAGGTGGATCCAAGCGACCTTTCGGCGATCACGGTGGCGCATAAGGTTGGCCTTCCCGCTGAACAGGTGTTCAAAACGCTTCTCACTCGCACGCACGAGGGCGAACATCTGTTTGCCGTGACGCCGGGAAACTCCGAGCTGGATTTGAAGAAGCTGGCAGCCGCTGCCGGTATGCGCAAGGTAGAGTTGGCCGCTTTGAAGGATGTTGAACCGCTCACCGGGTACATTCGCGGCGGCGTCACCGTGCTGGCGGCCAAAAAGCCCTTCCCGGCCTTTGCCGATGAGACCCTGGAGATCTTCGACGTGATCTCCGTGTCAGCCGGGCAGCGCGGTCTGCAGTTGCTGTTGTCGCCGCAGGACTATCTGCGCGCCACCTCAGCCGCTCTGGCCGACCTCACCAGAGCCGATAGCCGCGCTGTCCCCACCAACGGCCCGCAAGGACCAGCATGAACTACGCCCAGCACGTTCTCACCCACCTCCGCAAGGATCTGCGCCTGGAGTGGCGTACGAAAGACTCCATCAACGGCATGCTCTTCTTCGCCCTGCTGGTGGTGGTGGTGCTTGCCATGGCCTTTGACCCGGCGTCGTATCCTGACATGACGCGCCAGATCAGCGGTGGTCTGTTGTGGGTCGCCCTGCTGTTTGCGGCCATGACGGCGCTGAATCAGTCCTGGGCTCGGGAGACCAACAACAGTGTTCTGGACGCGCATCGGCTATTGGAGGCCCCGGCTTCGGCTCTGTTCATTGGCAAGGCCCTGGCCAACTTTTTCTTCGTCACGGCCGTGGAGATCGTTCTGGCTCCCATCTTCACTGTTTTTTACAACTTGCAGCCACTGGGCCAGGCGTGGAAGCTGTTGTTTATCCTGCCGCTCGGAACCTGGGCCCTGGTGGTCAACGGCACTTTCTTTGCGGCGCTCAGCCTGCGCACGCGCAACCGTGAGACACTGCTGCCGCTGGTTTTACTGCCTATCTCCATGCCGGCGCTTCTGGCCATGATCCAGGCCACCACGGCCGTGCTCACCGGCCAGTTTGAACCGACATTATGGATCAAGGTGCTTTTGGCCTATGTGATTGTCTTCACAACCGCTTGCGTCCTGTTGTTCGAAACTGTCCTGAGCGCGGATTGAATCTGCCGGCAGGCGCTCGTCCTGCTCAAAGCCGCGGCCAACCCCTGGAGCTGGCGCCAAGCGCTGATTCGCCCCCTGGCGCAGCGGGGAAGATTCCCCCGCTGCGGGGCGCTGTGGGGCGAGGATCCGCGGGTGTAGAGGGCGACTCGACCGCCAGGCGGAACTCTCCAGACCGGTTCAACGAAGAGATAAAATCACGGAGGGTGACTAAAATTCCTAGATCGAATCGAACGATGCCCAAGTGGGCTAAGGGTTGGCTTGCGCTTACCGTTTTGTTGCTGATTTATGGCTTCTACCGGGCCATGGCCGCACCGCGAGAGGCAACCATGGGCAACCTTTACCGGGTCTTCTTCTACCATCTGCCCCATGCCATTCTCAGCTTTGTCTTTCCGTATCTGAATCTGGCCGCATCTTTTCTGTACCTCTTCTGGCGCAATCGCAACGTGGAGCGCGCCGCTGCAGCGGATGCCTTTGCTCTAGCCTCCGCGGAGGTCACCGTGCTCTACGCCACCATCGGGCTGGCAACCGGCATGCTGTGGGGGCGCGCAGCCTGGGGCATCTGGTGGGCTTGGGATGCGCGCATGACCACCTATCTTCTGCTGTGGCTGCTTTATGTCTGCTATCTGTTGGTGCGCAGCTTCTCCTCCACGGGGCAGACGGCGGTGATCGCAGCCGTGCTGGCGATCTTCGCCGCCATTGATATTCCGATCTGCTTCATGTCGATCCGCTGGTGGCGCACGCAGCATCCGGCCGCCGTCTTCGGTGGCGGGGCCAACTCCGGCATTGACCCCAGCATGCTGCCCGCTGTCCTCTGGAACATGGTTGCCTGGGCGATGTGGGGGGCTTTTCTGGTGGGTGTGCGCTATGCCATTGAGCGGCGCCGGCAGCAGGATGCCAATGCCGAGGCCCTTGGTATTCTTAGCCGGGAAGAAACCAACGCAGTGCTCCGTCACCGCTTGGAGGAGGCCTGATGATTCCGTTTCACACACTCTCCCAGCGGCACTTGGTATACGCTTACTGCGCCGTATGGTTGCTTCAGTTGGGATACGTCAGCTGGCTGGCAGTGCAGTGGCGCAAGAGCAAGCGATGAGCCAGGGACAGAACGAAGCGCGCCAGGGGCAAAAGGACTTGGAACCGCGGCGCGCCCAATCCGACGGCCCCTTCCATAAGCGCTGGGCTCCCGGCATTGTGCTACTTTTGCCGCTGGCCCTCGGCAGTTGTTCCCGTTCTCCCTTTCCCGCTTATCCTGCCAGCTATCACGAGTTTGCCTACGTCTCCAACGGCGCACGCGGCACTGTCACGGCACTGGATCTTGTCTACCTCCGCCAGGACCGGGTGATTCCGGTAGGGCGCCAACCCACCGGCCTCGCGATCAACCCGGTGCGCAATGAGATCTACGCAGTGAACAGCGGAAGCGACTCCGTCTCGGTCATCGACGCCACCACCAACCGCGTGGTCTCCACCATCGGAGTGCAAAGGACGCCGTACTTCCTGGCTGTCTCGCCGGATGGCAAGCGTGGCTACGTGCCCAACTCGGGATCCAACACCGTCAGCGTGCTGGATCTGGAGAAGCACCGGCAGATTGGGTATGCATCCACTGGGGAGGGGCCAGGTGTGGCCAAGGTGGCGCCTGATCACCATACCCTGGTGGTCAGCAATCGCATCTCCGGCAGTCTCTCGGTCTACACCATCACCAACTCCACGCAGCAGCCTCTGAAGCTGCGCGGCTCCTTCTCCGGCTGCCCCGGAGCTACCGACGTAGCCGTAGTTGCCGACTCCAACGCTGAGCCCGACTCCGGCGCCAAGGCATTTGTCGCCTGCTCGGCCGCTCATCGGGTGATGGTCGTGTGGCTTTCCGCCTCGCCCCGATCTTGGCGCGGCAAGCAGGATGCTTTCCTGCGGCAGGATCATCTGCTCTGCTTCCTAGACGTTGGCGACACGCCGACCACAATCGCCGCCATGCCCAATGGCAATGAGGTCTTCAGCACCAACTTCGGCTCGGACACCATCTCGGAGATCTCTACCTGGACCAACGAGGTACTGGGAACTTATCCCATCGGATCGAAGCCTTCCGGAGCGGTCATCGGCAGTGACAACTCCAGCCTCTGGGTCAGCAACTTCGGCGCGGACTCAGCCGCCCTGTACAGCATCGACGATGGCCGCGTGGAGGGTAGTGTCCGCACGGGAGAGCACCCGGACACTCTGGCCTTCTCTGCCGACCAGCAACTGCTGCTGATCGCCGACACGGGTTCGTCCGATGTTGCGGTGATTCGCCTGCAAGGGAAGAACGGCCCGACGCTGTTTACCATGCTGCCCTCGGGCGGCCACGCTAACGACATCGTGGTCAAAGGCTTTCACTCCCGGCGCTGAGGCGGAAATAGGCAAGGTCAGAATCTCACTCCGTTTTTTCTGCTCTCAAAAAAACAATCAAGAAGATGGTGCAAGCGGCCTTTGAAGCATCTATCTTCGCATCTATCCTTTCCAGGGAGCACAGCGATGAGCCGTTACGTCATTCCCAAAGATTCCGATCCTTCCGAGGGGAGGGGTGATGGTTTTGGAACAAGGCTGGCCAAGTACATCCCCGCCGAGATTGTGGCCATGTACACGATCACGATCAACAGCCTGGTGGCCGCCAGGCCGCCCGCCGCACTCTCCCCTTGGATCGCGGTGGGCGCCATCGCGCTATTTCTGCTTGCGACCTTCGTTTATTTTGCGCAACGAGCGCCGGCAGGAGCCGTTCGCAGAGCCCATAGGATCGCCTCTCCGATCGCCTTTCTGGCTTGGGCGTATCCTTTGGCGGCTCCTCTACTCGGAACCTGGTTTATCGCCTGGATCGCCGTCCTGGGACAGGCAGTGGCCGCGTTAGCGGCATGGCTCGCCGCGCCCTAATGCGAAATGGAGTGATCGGCCCCGCTGCGCTGCGGTGGTCGTGGGTGACCCTGTGAGCCGAAGGAGCGAAGCAGAGTCCGGAGCCACAAGCCGAGCGGAGCCGGCGATGCAGGTGGTGATCCACGGCCCGCACCGGTTGCGCGGAGTTCCCGGGATTTCGGCAGCCAAGGTGGTTGCCGAGTTGGGTTGGAGTTCGCGCATTGCGAGCACGCGGTCGTTCTAATTCCGGATCCCTGACAGCGCCCGCTCCAGGCTCGCTCGCTCCTCCGCATTCAGGGGCAGACGCGGCAAACGCGGCTCCCCACCGTAGTAGCCGTTGTAATCGCACCCGTACTTGACCCCGCCGACTCCCAGGCGATCAAGCCTTGCATCAGCCTCTGCCAGTCGGCGTACCTTTTCCTCCGCAAGCGCCGGATCGCCATCCTTGAACGCAGCATAAACCTCATAGCAGGCCTGCGGGGAGCAGGCTGCCAGAGAGAGCATTGCACCAGCCAAACCCGACGTCAACAGATCCGCAAAACCGGCCGTTCTGCCCGTGGCCATCACCTGGAAGCCAACCGGCTTGGTGCGCGTTTTCAGTACACGCTTGGGCGCAGTCATCCCCGCGCCTGCGCTTCCGATCGAAGCCGCAGCTACAAACCCGGCCTCCTCCGTCTCGCCTTTGCACACCATTCGCCGGGTCACAGGGGCAAAGACGTTCGTCACCACCACATCTCTTCGCACCCCGCCTGTGGCCGCTGCGATGGCGCGAAAGCGCTCCACCGTCAATCCATGGTCGTAGAGGCCCAGCACATTGTTGTGCCGCGCCAGATCGGCAATCTCATCCACGCTCAGCCGATATCCTTGCCGCCGGGCCCCGCTGCCGAGAGCAATGGGAAGCGGCGACCTGTCCGCAATCGCCTGGAAATGGAGCATCACTTCCTGCTCGCTCAGGCACTCCCACTGAGGCGGGGCGGCGAGCAGCAGCAGATCAAACCCCTCCCGGGCCGCCATCTCTGCAACAGAGAGCGCGCTGCGCACGCTATCTTTGGCCACCGCAGCCACGAGCACTTTGGCTGGATCGGCTACCGCTCCGATCACCCGCAGCGCCTCGGCGGTCTCCGCATCGCTCAGCGCGGCTCCCTCCATCTCCGAGCTCAAAGCAACCAGCCCCGAGGCTGGGGTCAAGCAGTAGCGCCGAACGTTATACTCCAGCTTGTGCAGATAGCAGCCGCCGTCCCGGGTAAACGGCGCCGTCAAAGGGATATGAATTCCGTCGATCAGCATCAAGACAAGTTTATTTCATCTCTTTGCGGCCGCATCCGGTCTCAGGCGAGGCCACCAATGAAGGCCGGCGCGTGCTCGGCAAAGATCCCGGCTTCCCGTTACCGTGGAGTGCAGCGGGTCAATATCGTGGTACATCCGGTTGCGTTCTCCGGCATCTCAGCTTTTACCAGCATGTTCGGGGGATTCACCCCAGACTTCATTTTCCCAGGAGAATCCATGCAGCCTCGTTTCCTGTTCTCTGCGCTGTTCTCGTCCGCCTTCCTGGTGGCTTGCTCACTCACGCTTTCCGCTCAAACAGCCGGCGCCGACGCCCATCCTTCAAGCACAAAGCACTCTCCATTTCAGCCGGCCGCAAAACAGGCTCCTGGAGCAGCGCCGGACAAGGTTTGGGTGAACCTGTCCACCCATGTCTACCACTGTCCCGGTGACCGCTACTACGGCCGGACGAGGAATGGAAAGTACATGACCGAGGTGGAGGCCAAGGCTGCTGGAGATCACGGTCCTCGCGGAAGGAGTTGCTTCAATAAGTAACGCGACGGTCACGCTCGGCGAACCCTGGACTCCAAGCTCTCCGCGAATCTGGACAGTCCCATGCCCTCAATCACCCAGTTTCGTCGGAGGCTCTCGAAACGAGTTTCAGCGCCCGCCGCCGTGCCCGGCTGCGGCTGATCCCGGAGCAGCTTGCGAACCCATCGTCATCCTCCGCTGCGACGTACTGCCTCCGCTAGAGCATTTTCAGTGTAAGTGTAAGCAAACACTTCCACTTCCCTGGGCGTTTTCCCCAATGAAAACGGCACTGCACGCCCTCTCCGGTGTACCCATCAACACTGAAAACGCTCTAAACCGGTGTGATGATTCCACCTACCGGCAGAGAGGTAGGGAGTCTTCCCAGCCTGAGCAGAGGACTTGCTGCGCGTAACGCATCGTCATCCCTCCAGGCTGCGGAGGGATTCACCAACACGCTGCGCTCGTCCGATCGAATTTCGCGGTTGCCGGCAAGCAACTCAAACGCGGCTGCAGTCGCCGCTCCCTGCGGCGAAAGAAAAACGCCATCCCGCCGGGCAAAATCCGAAAGCGCTGCCAGCATCTTCCGCTCGTCCTGCTTCACCACTTTTCCGCCCGATGCCACGACGATCTCCAGGGAGCCACTGTCCAGCTCTGCCGCGAACCTTCCCGCCGCGATCTCTCCCACATACACGCGGGGACGTCTTCCAACCACCCATCCCAACGCCTCCATCTCTTCAAATGCCTTCCAGACGCCAATCAAGCTTATTGCATCGCCTGCGGGCCAGAGCAGCGCGTCGGGGTACGTCCAGCCCATCTGCTCCACCAGTTCATAGCCCAAGGTCTTGTCGCCCTCCACTCGAAACGGATGGAGTGGCGCGGAGAGGTCAATCCAGAGCTCTTTCATCCCATCCCGCGCCGTTCGCCGCACGTTCATCTCTTGCTCCAGCTGCCGTTGGCACTGCTCCCTTGGACCATCCACAAGGTGTGCCTGGGCGCCGTACAACACCGCGTGCAGTTCGTTTTCGGGCGACAGATCCCGGGGCAGAAACAGATGGGCCTTCCTTCCCGCGGCGGCCGCGTAGGCGGCCGTCGCCACGGACAGAGCCGCCAGAGGCCGACGCTCTTGCGGCCCGCCGGCAGAGCCCACTGCCAGGGAGACGGCCATGGCCACTCCCCTGGCTTCGGCTGTTCCTGTGGGATTGAAGCCCTCATCCTTGATCAACAATCGGGCATGGCGCCGACTCTGCAGCAAGGGAGTCCAACCCTCGCCCAAGGAGATTGGCGTCACCTCCGGCAGCACCTCAGCGTAGCGCCACATACCCAGGCTGTGACCCGGCCGCGCAGCCAACTCCGCGGACTTCTCCCGACGCGCCCAGATGCGCAACGCCTGCATGTCATAGCGGACCAGCAGCGTGCCGCCATCCACAGGGCAGACGGACGGGGGAATTGCCACCGCCGGTGGCATCTGCATGGAGACCTGATGCCGACAGCGAATGCATTCCAGATGAGCCATCAAAGGCATACGCATCATCCTACTCAACTTCAGCGCCCGGCGCCCATCAAGAGTGCTCCCGTTCCCCGAGCCCCAGGCTCTCAACTCCGGTTATGGGCTACCCTAGACGTGGATGCTGCCCCGCCTCATCGCCCTCGATCTCGATGGAACGCTCCTGAACTCTTCCGGCCAGGTGAGCTCTCGCAACCGCTCGGCGCTGGAGCTTGCCCAGAATTCGGGCGCGGAGATCGTCATCTCCACGGGCCGCCGTCATAGCTTCGCAATGCAAGCGCTGCGCGATCTCGGACTCAAGCCCGGCTCGGCTGTTATCAGCTCCAACGGCGCCGTGATCCGAGCGTTGAGCTCGGATCTCATTCACCGCTCGCACCTGCAGCTCTCCACGGCGCTTTGGCTCTGCGATTACCTGAACGACTACCGCAACGGTCTGGTTCTCACCTTTGACCTGACGGGTCCAGATGGGAACGACTCCCGCGGCGCCCTCATCGTCCAGAATATCGACCAGATCCACTCCAGCATCGGTCGCTGGATGCGAGCCAACCGACAGTACATCCTGCAAGCAAATCCCATAGAAGCGGCGCTGCAACCGGGCAGGGAGTTGCCGATCCAGATGATGCTGTGCGGTCCTATCGAACCTATGCAGCGGGCTGAGGCACATTTGGTTCACCACCCCCGGGTCATCGCGGTTGGCGACCAGGAGCTATCTTCGGAGGCTTCTCACGCCGGTCACGAGGACGCTGAAGCCGCGCTGCACCGCACCACCTACCCGGAGACGGATCTGACGCTTCTGGACATCCTGCCCGCGGGATGCTCCAAGGCCTCCGCTCTTGAGCGCCTAGCCAACCTTCGCGGCATTGGTTGTGCAGAGATTATGGCAATCGGCGACAACTGGAACGACCTGGCGATGCTGCGTCTTGCCGGTGAACCTGCCCTGATGTGCAACGCTCCCGAAGACCTGCGATCTCTTGCGATCGCCAACGGATGGACCCTTCTTCCCAGCAACGATGATGACGGCGTGGCCACCGCCATTGAAGCAGCTTTCGCGGGCTCTCCTGCGTGAAAGTGATTTGAATGGGATCTTCCTCCCGCGCGCGGGGAGATCAGGACGGGTCTTCTCACTCGGTCTCAAGGCGCGGCGAAAGACGGCTCCATCAGCCCATCCAGATCTGCTGGGGGCGGCTGTGGTACTCCTCTCGAACTCGCAGCCGCACCCTTGCGCGGCAGCGATGGCAGCGCCAGGGAAAGATTCCGAAACGGCTGAAAAGGAGTCGGTCAATCATCGTCTGTCTCGACCGGTACATTCTGCCTTTTGTGCAAGTTGGACAACGCATTGCCATGCTCCCTGACACAAGATGACCGCCGGGCTGAACTAGATTCCTAAACTAGTTCCCTTGCGGATGCTGCCATTCCTGGGCCCATTGCTGCCTTTAAACTCTGAATGATAGTCTCAAGTTCAGTGCGTCGTCATCGACCAAGCCGTATCCGCTTAGATTCCTCCCCTCTGATCGCGGCTCTCCTTGCCCTGTTGGGAGCGCAGCTCTGCACCCCTGCGCACGCCTTCCAGCGGATTACGCTGAGCAATGGTTTTTCCTATGACTGCGCAAGATATGAGTCGGTGGATGGCAACCGCACTCGTCTGTTTTTTCTCGCTCCGCACTCCGGCGACTTCATCGATATCTCCAGCCGCTTGATCGTCAGAATTCAAACCCTGCCCGATCCTCCACGGCCGGGTGCAACTCCCTCCAGATCGGCGCAGCCCCGCAGCGCAGTATCTGCAACCGACGCCAGGCAGATTCCAGCCGACATTCCTGAACTCCTCTCAACCGCCGGCAGGCAGCATCGCATCGATGCAGCGCTGCTGGCCAGCATCGTCCAGGCGGAGAGCGACGGCCGCGCCGACGCGGTCTCGCGAGCCGGGGCTGAGGGTCTGATGCAGCTTATGCCTGGAACCGCGAAACAGTTCGGCGTCCAGGACCCCTTTCGCCCCGATCAGAACATCACTGGTGGCGCAGCCTATCTGGATCAGCTTCTGGACCGTTACGATTCCCATAACGACGCACATGGCCTCGCCCTTGCTTTAGCTGCCTACAACGCCGGACCAGCCGCGGTTGACCGTTACCATGCCGTGCCCCCGTATCCTGAGACCCGGGCTTACGTCAACCGCGTCCTAAGAGAGTTCATGCGACGCAAGCTGGCTCTGCAACGCGCGCTGTCCGCTTCACCCGTAATCGGCCCCAGCGAAGGCCAGGTCCACAACTCTGCGGAGGGCGCGACAACCGGTTCATTTGCCGCTCTGCCGAATGCGGGCGGGGATGTCTTGCCTGGCCAAGCGGCTGCCGCTGCCCCTGATCCATCGGCCAACACCTTTGCCGCAAATGGCGCGCCCTGATGGAATCACTCAGGAGGCCGCCCAACATCGCCAAGCCTGACTCTGAACCGGCGACATCCGGAAGACGCGGATTTCCTCCACGCACCTTGCTTTCTGCGCTGCTGGCGCTGCTGGCACTCTGTGTCTGGATGGCGCGCGGACACATCAACTTTAGCTGGCGATCCCTGGTCCATCAGCTTCGCTTCGTTTCTCTACCGTTGATCCTTCTGGCCTTCGCTTGCACCTACCTTGGCTATTGGTTGCGCGCCTGGAGATGGAGAGTTTTGCTCTCCCCGCTGCACCAGACATCGACCCAAGAGATGTTCGCGCCCCAGCTCATCGGTTTTACCATCGTCGGTCTCTTCGGCCGCTTTGCCGACCTGGGACGCCCGTATCTGATCGCTCGCCGCCTTCACACCCCGGTGGCTATGCAACTTGCGGTCTACTCCATCGAGCGCGCCTTCGATCTGGCCTCAGCCGCGATGATCTTTTCCATCACGCTGGCGCTGGCTCCCCGCAACATGCCGCACCATGAGGCCTTTGCCCGCGCCGGAGCCGTCTCGCTTGCAGCCACCCTTTTTCTGGCTGTCTTTGCGACCTCCCTGCGTCTGGCCGGCCGTCATGTAGCCTCCATGGCCCGGCGAGCGCTGCGCCCCATCTCGGGGAGCCTGGCCCACACGAGCTCAGAGCGAATTCTGGAGTTCAGCCATGGCCTGCGCATTGTTTCTACCCTGAGCGAGTTCTTCGCCGCCCTGGCAATCTCCCTTTTCATGTGGCTCATCATTGCTGTGATGTATCTATCCGCCGCCCACGCGTTCCGCGCCACTCCGGAGTTGGCCGACCTGAGCTTTGCGGCCACCATGCTGCTGCTGGCCACCAGTCTGGGAGGATCACTTCTGCAGCTTCCCATTCTGGGCTGGTTTACCCAGATCGCCCTTCTGGCCGCCGCCCTGCGCGGCTTTTTCAATGTCCCGCTGGAGACGGCAACGGCCTGCGGCGCGGTCATCCTGGTGGTTGGCAATCTTGCCGTGATCCCCGCGGGCCTGCTGGCCGCCCAGATGCAAGGCATCTCCCTGAAGGAAGCGAGACGGGAAGGCGTGACACCCGGAGCGGAGTGACGCTGCCAGCCGGACGCGACTCCTGCTGTCCATTCCTCTACCTTGGGAACCTCCTCCCCGGCACACGGCATTTCGGTTCCCGGCCCACCCCAGACCTCCCAGATCGCGCAGCGTCTTCCGGCCGAACGCCGCTCCGCGCCGGTTTCCGTGAGCCCATTCATGGGAAAGGTGCACTAGAATCAAGGCAGCCATGAGATGCCCCTACTGCGGCTTCATCGAAGATAGAGTGATTGATAGCCGGGAGAGCAAGGATGCCGACTCCATCCGCCGCCGCCGTGAGTGTGTAAGTTGCCACAAGCGCTTCACGACCTACGAACGCCTCGACGAGATCCCCTATATGGTGGTGAAAAAAGATGGCCGCCGCGAAAACTTTGACCGCCAAAAGGTTCTTACCGGCTTGCTCCACTCCTGCCAGAAGCGCAAGGTCTCGGTTTCGCAGATGCAGGAGATCGTTGATGCTGTCGAAGCCTTCGTCGCCGAGTCCAACGAACGAGAGCGTTCCACAGCTTCCATTGGCGAGCTAATCATGGCCCGCCTGAAGGAGATTGACACGGTGGCTTACATCCGCTTCGCCAGCGTCTATCGGGACTTCAAGGACGTCAACGAGTTCAAAATGGAACTGGAGGATCTGCTTCGCAATAAAAGCCATCGCCAAAGGTTTCCCTCAAGCGCTCCTACCACCCTCCACTCCTCGGCAGCATCCAAATCAACATCGTGACTTTTCGCGCTACTTTTCTTCTCTTCTGGCCGCTCGCTCTGGCGCTGGGCGGCTGCAGGCAAAGCTCCTCGCTCTCTGCGCCGGCCAGAGATCATCATCCGGCGCCCTTGACACCCGCCTCGGAGGCCGGTGGAGTCTCCGGTGTCATATCCTTTACGGGCAAGGCACCGCCGCGCATTGGCCTGAACGTATCTGCCGATCCAGGGTGCTATCAGGCGAACCTGCCCATTTACACCGAGCAGGTGGTCGTCAACCACCATCGTCTGGCCAACGTCTACGTTTACGTTAAATCCGGAGTGCCGAACCGTGTTTTATCCGCCGGCGCCCCACCGGTGGTGCTTGATCAGAGAGGCTGCTCTTACATTCCTCATGTGGTGGCAGTACAGCAGGGCGGCTCGGTCGAGTTTGTCAACTCTGACGCCACGGTCCACAACATTACCACCGTTCCCACCCAGGCGGGCAACCCCTCCG
>JAJYZE010000012.1 GCA_021800195.1 Acidobacteriota bacterium | reverse complement strand
GTGGAAGATCGTCGCGGAACCACTCGCTGCCGGCATCATCACGACCGGCAGCAGCACAAAGAAGGCGCCGCAGCGTCTTCGATCCGCTCGGAGCGGCCAACCCGCTGCAGAGCCGCACTCTGGAAGCCGCCCATGGAAGCCGAACCGCTGGGGAGTAGCTGTACAGATCATGCTCTCAGGCGGGAGCACGCTCCTCCTTCACCCGAACGCCGGAGAGCAGATCCTGGGCGGAGAGTTCCGCCAGAGCGTCCAAGAGTTGGACCTGAAAGGTTCCCGGACCACGCGACTGAGCGGCGGCTCGCTCGCCAGAGAGCCCATAGGCGGCCAGGGCGGTCGCTGTGGCCAGGACAAAGTCAGCTTCCACGGCCGCGCAGGCCCCAATCACCGCCGTGGCCATGCATCCCGTGCCGGTAACTTTGCCCATCATCGCGTGGCCGTTGGCCACACGTACACAGCGTGTCCCATCGCAGACTCCATCCACCGGGCCCGTGACTGCGGCCACGCAGTGCAGTCGCCGGGCCAGTTCCGTGGCAATGCCTGCGGGATCTGCGCGGCCGCCGATGGACTCCACGCCCTTGATCTTCGCTTCGACTCCAGCCGCGGGCCCGGCCAGGACAGCCATTTCTGCCGCATTGCCGCGAACCACAGCGATCGATAGCTCATTCAGCAGGCGCAAGGCACTCTCCGTGCGCAGGCTTGTCGCTCCAGCGCCAACCGGGTCCAGAATGATGGGTATGCCAAGCTGGTTGGCGCGACGGCCCGCGATGACCATCGCCTCCACCTGCTCCGGCCACAGCGTCCCCAGATTGAGCACCAGCGCGCCGGCGGCTTCCACCATCTGCTCTACTTCCTCCTTGGCCTGGGCCATCACCGGCAGAGCGCCCATGCATAGGGTGATGTTAGCCACGCCATTCACCGTAACGTAGTTGGTGATGTGGTGCACCAGCGGACGCCGAGCTCGCACCCGGGCGACAATCTCCGCAATCTGTGCCTGCGTGATGCTCATTTCGTCCTCTTCTTCTCCAGAATCTCAGCCAGATGCACGGCGCGCCGGGGAGAGTTCTGCGCGATCTGCTCCCGGCAACTGAATCCATCGGCCAGGAGCAGGGTCTCGGCAGAGGCCTGGCGGACGGCGGGAAGAAGAACGCGGTTGGCCAGCGTCTGCGATATCTCATACTTCTCTCGTTCAAAGCCGAACGGGCCGGCCATGCCGCAACAGCCCCCGTCCAGTACCGTAACCTCGGCACCGGTCCGTTGCAGCAGCTCCAACTCCGCCTTCATGCTGAAGACGGACTTGTGGTGGCAGTGTCCGTGGACGATCACGTCGCTGCCGGCAAGGTCTGGAGTCTGATACTGCGGAGCCCTTTGCAGTAAAAATTCGCTGAGCAGGAAGGTTTGATCGCGCAGCCTCGCGGCGCGATGGTCTCGGGGAAAAAAATTGCAAAGTTCATCGCGGAAGACGCTGGCGCAGGAGGGCTCCAGCACCACAATGGGCAGACCAGCGTCGATCTGCGGAGCAAGAATCCGCAGGATCCGCAGCAGATAGCTTCGCGCCTGATCCAACAGCCCAAAGTCATACAAAGGACGGCCGCAGCAGATATGCCGGCGCGGAACCTCCACCTGGAAACCGGCCTCGGCAAGCACTCCTCGGGCGGCTTCCAGCGTCTGGGGATGATAGTAGTTGTTCCAGGTATCCGGCCACAGCACCACGCTCTGAGCGGGCGGCTGGGCAGGGGTTCCAGCAGAGCCGGCCTGCCTAGCCCAGCTTTGAAAGCTGTGCGCGGCAAACTGCGGCAGCCTTCGCTCCGCTGCAATCCCCAGGACTGCCTTGATTCCATCGCGCACCCCCGGAATCTGCAGGGGCAGGTTGGCCAGCCGGGGTGTCAGCCCGGGAATCAAAGAGGCGATTCGTGCCCACTTGTCCATGAAGCCAAAGACGTAATCCCGCAAAGGGTGCGGGTTCGTCTGGTAATAGTGGGCCAGAAACTCGGACTTGTAGGTCGCAACGTCCACATTCACCGGGCACTCGCTCTTGCAGGCCTTGCAGGAGAGGCAGAGATCCAGAGCCTCCTTCACGGCCGGGCTCGACCAGTCTCTCTTAAGCAGATCACCCTCCAGCATCTCCCAGAGCAGATGGGCGCGGCCACGCGTGGAGTGCATCTCTTCGCCCGTGGCCATATAGCTCGGGCACATGGTTCCCGCACCCTCCTTGCGGCAGGCCCCAACCCCGACGCACCGCAGCGTGGCCTCGGCAAAAGAGCCCTTGCCGCTGGAATCCGCCTCGTGGGCGCGCAGATCGTTGGGAAACGCAAAGAACGTCTCCACCGGCTTCGGCTTGTAGCCGGGGCCAATCCGCAGGTTGTCCGCCGGGGTGTAGATCTCCGCCGCCATGCCCGCCGGAACCGAGAGTTTTCCGGGGTTCATCTGGTTGGTGGGATCCCACACTGCCTTGAACTCGCGGAAGGCCTGAATGAGCTCTGGACCAAACATCTTGGGCAACAGCGTCGAGCGAGCCTGGCCGTCGCCGTGCTCACCGGAGATCGAACCCCCATGGGCCACTACGATATCGGCGGCTAAGTCAATGAACTCAAGGTAACGAGCTACGCCGAACTCGCTTTCGAAGTCGAAGTTGATGCGCAGGTGAACGCAGCCCTGGCCGAAGTGGCCGTAGATGGGGCTGCGGTAGCCAAACCGGCTCATCAGGGCAAACAGTTGCCGTAGATAAGATCCCAGCCGCTCGGGTGGGACGGCGGCGTCTTCCCAACCCTCCCAGCCATGGGGTTCGCCCGGAACAAACACCGTCGCGCCCAGAGCGGACTCACGCAGATGCCAGATGCGGAGGGCCTCATCCTCTGCGGTAACGATGGCCGCGGGTCTGGCGGCGAACTCTCTGGCTGCAGCGCAAAAGCGCTCCGCCTGCTGGAGTGCGTCTTCCGGTGTCCAGGCGCCAAACTCCACCAGAAGAAAGGCTTTCTTGCCCGGCGGCAGCAAGCTGATATCGTCCATCGCCAGACGCTTGCGGCGCATGAACTCGGTGAGCAGAGAATCGAAGCCTTCCAGCCCGATTGGCTTGTGCTCCAGACTGGCCGGCACATGGTCAGCGGCTTGAAAGGCATCATCGAATCCAACCACCACCAGGCGGCGGAAGGGCGGACTGGGCATCAACTCCAACTCCGCCCCAAGAATAGTTACGCAGGTTCCCTCACTGCCCACCAGCGATCGCGCTACATGAAAGCCGTTCTCCTCCAGCAGCCAGTCCAGGTTATAGCCGGAGACGCGGCGCGGAATCCTGGGAAAGCGCTCACGAATCAAAGCGCCGTAACGATCGCGGATGCGGGCCAGACCCTGGTAGACCTGGGCGCGCCGCCCGCCCGCGGCAAGAATAGCGGCCATATCCTCTGCGCTGGTGGCCCCTACCGTCATGCGCGTGCCGTCGTAGAGCAGCACATCCAGGCTGCGAATGTTGTCCACGGTTTTTCCGCCCATCAGCGCGTGGGTTCCGCAGGAGTTGTTGCCGATCATGCCGCCGATGGTGCAGCGCGAGTGGGTGGCCGGATCGGGAGCAAAGGTGAGCCCATGCTGCTCGGCGGCCTCGCGCACGCGGTCCAGCACGATGCCGGGCTCAACCCGGGCTCTGCGGGACTCCGGATCGATGCTCTGGATTGAGCGCATGTACTTGGAGAAGTCCAGCACCACGGCCACATTGCAGCATTGTCCAGCCAAGCTGGTGCCGGCACCGCGGGAGAGCACGGGGGCTCCAAACTCACGGCAGACCGCCAGGGCGGCTTCCACATCCTGAGCGTCCCGAGGAATCAGAACTCCGATGGGAGTCTGCCGGTAGTTGGATGAATCAGTCGCGTACAGAGCCCGTGATCCTTCATCAAACCGAACCTCCCCACGGACGGCTGCGCGCAGCCGGGAGGCAAGCTGCTCGGGTCCGGGTGAGAAGCCGCCGCGCGCTGCTGCGCCGGAAGCCTGGCTCACAATAGGAAATGGATGATTCTGCTCTTTCAAACGCGCGCTCCTGACCGGGCTTCGGCGCGGCCTGCGCTCTTCCTGCTTTCCACGCCTTTGCCTGCTGAGATGGTAACTCCGTGGCAGAGCATGCGTCATGGTCCGGCATCACGTGCTGGATCTGCGCCGCGCTAGGTCATCGCATCAGCGGCCAGAATCGCACGCGCGCCGCTGGCCAGGGAGTTGACATCCATCTTTGCCAACCCACACAATCGCTCAGCGCGGCTCCACTGCGAAAGAGGATCGCGCAAACCTTGTGTGGATTGGTTCCGCCGAGCGGCCGGTGACTGGCCGCGCTCTGCGCGCCATCCTCTCGAAGGCTGCTATGCGGGGCTTGGCAACAGGCAGCTGTCTTCCTTACGGAGGGCGCCAACCGACAACTGTTCCCGGTCATTGTTTCCCAAGGACCCGGATCCCTGCGCCGGCCTGTGGGCTTGACGCCGGCCAAGCTTGCAGCAAGTGAAAGGTGCTGGCGATGAGTTTCATTCTCGCCCTGGATCAGGGAACCAGTAGCTCCCGCGCCGCAGTCGTCGACATCCAGGGCAACATTCGCGCAGTCGCGCAGCGTGAGCTTCCGCAGATCTACCCGCAATCGGGATGGGTAGAGCAGGATCCAGAGACGATCTGGTCCTCACAACTGGCTGCCATCCGGGCGGTGATGGAACAAGCTCAGATCCAAGCCCGAGACATCGCCGCCATCGGCATCGCCAACCAGCGCGAGACCACCATCGTGTGGGACAGAGCCACTGGCCAACCCATCTTCAACGCACTGGTCTGGCAGGATCGCCGCACCGCGCCTCTCTGTGACCTGCTCAAATCACAAGGGCACGAACCCCTCGTTCAGCAGAAGACGGGCCTGATCTTTGACCCCTACTTCTCCGCCAGCAAGATTCGCTGGCTGCTGGATCATATCGAGGGAGCGCGCGCCCGCGCCAGGCAGGGACAGCTCTGCTTTGGGACCGTGGACACATGGTTGCTGTGGAAGCTGACCGACGGGCAGCGGCATATCACCGACGTGAGCAACGCTTCGCGCACCTTGCTGTTCAACATCCACACCCTGGATTGGGACCAAGAATTGCTAGCGCTCTTTGATATCCCGCGCAGCATGATGCCGGAGGTGGCCTCCTGCAGCGGTTGGTGCGCCACATCCGGCGCTCCGCTTCCAGGCGTGCCGATCTGTGGCATCGCTGGCGACCAACAGGCAGCGCTCTTCGGTCAGCGATGCCTGTGGCCGGGGATGGTAAAGAACACCTACGGCACAGGATGCTTCCTGCTGATGCAGACCGGGGAGACGCCGGTACGCTCCAGCCACCGTCTGTTGACTACTGTTGCATGGCGGAGCAACGGACGCGTTCAATACGCTCTGGAGGGTAGCGTGTTCACCGGAGGATCAGCCGTGCAGTGGTTGCGCGACGGGCTGGGGATCATCGGCTCCTCAGCCGAGGTGGAGGCGCTGGCTGGCTCCGTGCGGGATAGCGGAGGCGTCTTTTTTGTCCCCGCGCTTACGGGCATGGGCGCTCCCTACTGGGATCCCGGCGCGCGTGGCCTGATCGCGGGCCTCACCCGGGCTACCACCAGAGCCCACATCGCGCGCGCGACGCTGGAGGCGATCGCCTTCCAGGTCACAGACGTTCTCAGCGCCATGCAAGCCGACGCTCAGATGACGATTCAGGATCTGCGCGTGGATGGCGGAGCTTCTGCCAACCGTCTGCTGATGCAGATGCAGGCTGATCTGCTTGGGGTTCCCGTCGTGCGCGCCGACGTCACGGAGTCAACGCTGCTGGGCGCAGCGTATCTCGCCGGTCTCGGTTGCGGCTGTTGGAGCGGAGCCGAGGATCTGAATGCGCTCCGGCATGGCGGCCCAAGGAACCAGGACGCAGCGAGCCTCGTTTTTACCCCCTCCATCGGCGCAGCGGAGCGCGCTTCACGGTTAGCGCGCTGGAGAGAGGCTGTGCAGCGCTCGCTCCGTTGAGAGGAACATGATTTGCCGAACTTCCCGGAGAGTCTGCGCCGGCCGGCGAATGAGCCTCGGCCGAGTGGTGGGTTGCAAAGGAGCAGCGGACGCAGAACTCTAGCTCGAATCCATCTTTGAAGACAGGGCATGTATGCCGACTATCTGGAAACGGCTTTGCCTGGTAAAGATCGAAGGACGCCGCGCAGGCAGGGGGCGACGGTAGAAAAGCCTGTCTGCAGGGCAGAGCTCTTTTGGGGTCTGCGGGAATGACGAATTGGGAGGTGGAATCCATGGCAGCGAAGGAAAGCATCCGGCCACGTTGCGAATGATCCAGACAGCCGGCCTGAACGATGGTTGGATGTTGCGCCTTGAGTCTTTGCTTACGGACGATTAGGGTGCGTGATGTCTTTTGATCTTGATCTGTTTCGTCCGGCAAAACATTTTCAGTGCAGGCATGAAGGGACTTCTGGATCTCGATCGGCGCTTCCTGAATGAAAGCCCCGCCGCAGGCCCGCTGGGCCCAAATTCCCAGCACATCTCTGAAGGGAAAATGTTGCTTGGGGAAAGACGACGAGCAACTGTCTTTTGCGCAGCGTGCTTTGCGGCAGGCGCAGTTGGAGTTGGGTTGGAGACAGGCGGCTGTAGCCGCCGGAGATTTTCCCACCAATTTGGCTGAAGTCGCGGCTCCGTGAGCTTTGCGATGCTTATCCGTGGCCGGTTCGTGTGCGCCTGTTGCGCTGGATTTTGTGAAGCTCTCCGGGGCAACGCGAAAGTTGCGAAGTTCTTTCATTCCTTTCGCACCGGCTGCTTCTGGCGTATTTTGGAATTCGAGGTGAGAGATGGCGACGCCTTTGGCCAGATTTCTGGATCTACCCAGGCCGGTGAGGGAAGCACGCGGATGGTTACACACTCCGGCAGAGATGGCGCAACAGCCCGAGACCTGGAAGGCAACGCTGACCGGCTTTGAAGGGCTGCAGCCCAGAGTGAGGGCGTTTTTGGAAGATGTGGGTGTGCGAGCCGCGAAAGAGCTGCGTCCAGCGGTCACCCTGATCGGCGCGGGAAGCTCGGACTATGCTGCCGGGGCACTGGAGTTTGTCCTGCGCCGGGGATGGGCATGTGAGGTCTCGGTGGTGGCCAGTACGGAGATGCTGCCGAATCTGGACGAGTATGCGGCAGCCGGCCAGAGGTCTTTGTGGATCTCCTTTTCCCGCTCCGGGAACTCTCCGGAGGGTGTAGCCGTTCTGCAGCGGGCGTTGGCCGGCTATCCGGAGATCGCTCACCTGGTGGTGACATGCAACGCCGCCGGCCGGATGGCGGCTCTCTGCCGGGGTGTGCCGCAGGCTTGTGTGGTGGTTCTGGACGATGCGGTGAACGACCGCAGCCTGGTGATGACCAGCTCCTTTACCAACATGATCGTGCTCGGGCAGTGCTTGGCCCATGCATGGTCGCTGGATGAGTATCGGCCGGTGCTGGGCCGGTTGGTTGGCGCGGGTGAAGATCTGCTGAAGCGCGGCTCGGCGATGGCGGAGGAGATCGCGCAGCGCTCCTTTCCAAGGGTCTGCTTTGTGGGCAGCGGAGCGATGGCGAGCGTTGCGAGGGAGTCCGCGCTGAAGGTGCTGGAGATGACGGCAGGCAAGGTGAGGACGATGGCGGAGACGGTGCTGGGGCTTCGACACGGACCGATGGCCGCGCTGGATCAGCAGACATTGTTTGTCTGCTTCGTCTCCGGAGAGCAGCGGCGTGGGGCGTATGCTCGCGACCTGCTGCGCGAGATTGGCCACAAAAGGATCGCCGCGGAGCGCATCGCCGTGGGACCGGCCAACGCGGAGGGCGAATTTGCCGGCCACTGTGAACGCTATCTTCCGCTGCATGGAGAGGTTGGGGATCATTATCGTCCAGTGCTGGATGTGCTTTTTGGGCAGATGCTGGGATTGTTCTTTTCCGTGGCCCACGGTCTGCAACCGGATGCGCCGAGCCCGCATGGCGTGATCAGCCGAGTGGTGCAGCGGTTCCAGATTTATTGAAGCGGCTCGAAATCCTGCTCTTCCGAAGGCGATTTTGCCGGGAGGTTCTAGTGCGATTTCGCAATCTCCTGGTCCAAGGCTTGAAGCTGCTGGGGGGTGAGCTGCTGGCGGATCTGAAGGAGCATGTGGGCGTTCTCTTTCTCGAGATTGCCGCGAGCCTGAGAGACCCGGTCGATGGCGGCAAAGACCTTGCTCTCGTTCTGAAGATCGGCATGCGAGAGGGAGGCGAGGCCGTTCTCCTGCTGCTGATACTTGGTGTAAAGATCCAGCAGAGCCGGTTTGTTGGCTTCGAAGATTGTGTCCATACGTCGTTGCTGATCCGGAGAGATTTTTAGCTTGCGCATGGTGTGATGGTCATCCCACCAGCGGCCCCCGAGGCCGAGTTGCAGGCCCATGCGGGGCTGATTGGATGAGCGCGAACCGATCGCGTTGTCGCGGTGACTCCCGCGCAGGTTGCCGTTGCGGGGCCCCATGATCGACCCGCCGGCGCCGGACATACCCATGGAACGTTGCCCCATCGCCATCCCTCTAGCAGAACCGCCACGCTGGCCCAGCGCCGGCCATGCGCAGGCGAGAGCCAGACAGAGCCAGACACCGGCAAGAAGAGGAAATCTCTCTCGAGTGGGACGTCGAGATGGGAGTTGCAGCTTCAAGCGGTCTCTAATCCTGAACGGATGATGGCTGGCCATCAGAGGCGTTAAGGGAGACCAAGCCAAGGGTCACCGGATTGTCCGCAGACGGATTGGAAGCGGCCTCGATGGCTTGTAGCATGTGGTTTTCAGCGGCGATCTGGGCAGCGCTTGGTGCCGGCTCAGGAGACCCGCCGCCGGGAGCCGGCGAGTGGCGCGCGTAGCCCTGCGTAGCGGGATGATGAATAGCCGGTCCACAGTTTGCAGCCGATTGCAGATCGGTGTTTGTTCCAGCCTGGGCGGTTGTGACGTTTAGAGCGAAGGAGGCCACAGAGGACGCTGTTACCAGCGTTGAGACCGGGGTGGAGACGGGGTTGAGGGGCCAGGACGATTCGCCCTTGCCGGAAAAGGAGCCGCTGAAGGCATTGCTCAGCGCGATCCCTACGGCGAGTGTCAGGCAGGCTGTGGCCCAGGAAGAGCGAAGCTGCCAACGAGATTGCCGCGAGATGGGGGACGGGGCAGGCAGCGCAGCCGAGCGGCGTTCGCTCCAGGCCGTGGCGACGAGCCGAAAGCTCTCCAGGGGAGAGCGGGCCGCCAGCACGCGCTCGGCGCACTCGGAGCATGTGGCCAGGTGAGCGGCGGGTGCGGCGGCGAGGTCTCCAATAAGGTAGTCCTCAATCTGAGGGGGGGTGAGATGGGTGGTCTGAAACTCCGGATAATCGTTCATGATGCTTCTCCGGCAGTCTGGGAGTGGGGCTGGGCTTGAGATTGGGCCGCGCGGCAGAGTGTCGGCTCCGCCCGATGGATAGAGCGTGAGATAGGAGCGGGTCTGGGAGCCGCGTGGGCTCCCGGAGCGCTCAACCTGGACGGCATCTGCCTGAGGTGTTGGGACGCCCCCACCTGGGCGCGCACGGAACGCAAAGCCCGGTGGAGATGAGTCTTTACGGTGTTAACTGGAATATTGGTAGCCGCGGAGATCTCCGCCAGCTCCATCTCCTGGGCAAACCGCATGAGGAAGACGGTGCGCTGCTTCGGCGATAGATGATTCAGGGCGGCATACACCAAAGATGTCTTTTCCCTCACCAGCAGAAGGTTCTCCGGAGAAGTCTCCGGACTGGGAAGAAAGTGGGCGGCTTCGCCGATGTCGATGGCGGTTGCTCGGGCTTGGCGCCAGAAGCGAAACTTCTTCAGCCGCATCTGATCCCGAATCAGGTTGACGGCGATACTGGTGAGCCAGGTGCTGACGGAGCAGTCGTTGCGGAACCGGTCGCGGGTCTTGTAGGCCTTGAGGAAGCAGTCCTGGGTGATAGACTCCGCCAGATCCGCGTCGCCGATCGAGAAGGCGACAAAGCGCAGCAGGCGAGGCCTGTACTTTCGTACCAGGCTCTCTATATCATCAAGCTCCGAGCCCTCCCCCTCAGCGCGGTGAACTTGAGCGATCGATGCATCCAGAGCTACTTGCATATCCGTGGAGACGTGTGCGCCTCCCTCCCAGGTTACATAGTAAGGATGATATTCCTCACGCCAAAGTTGCAAGCGCGGTTGCAGAAAATGGCGGTTCGCGCACGGCCCACAGCCGGGCGCTTTGGCCCGGACCAGCGCCACGGATGGTGCAGGCAGGGCTCCTGTAGCTGCGGGAGGGCCGGCCTGAGACGACTGCCGCTGGGGTTATAGTTGCCGCCGGCAGTCTTCCGGCCCGGCCGGCCGTTGGTATGGGCGCTCTGAGCCGCCCCAACCGACGACTGTCTAACTGGATGCCGGGCGAGCCGGGGTGTTGCTTTCCCCCGGGTCAGGGTCGGGCGCTTTCGATCTGCCGCGAAGGTCGCCGATCAGGCCGTCGCGGGCGAGGGCCTGGGATGGGACGGAATCCTTCTGGACGATGTACTCATCCAGGAAGACGGCGACCAGAGCGGCGGTGGGGACGGCCACCATGGCGCCGACCACGCCGGCCAGGGCGGTTCCGGCCAGCAGCGAGATCAGCACCGAAAGCCCCATCAGATGCACGCGGCTGCGCATGATGCGAGGGGTGAGGAAGCCGCTCTCGATCTGTACATAAATCAGATAAAAGATGAGCACGCCGGCCATCTTGGTCCAGGAGTCCATGGCGGCGATGCCGGCGGCCAGCAGGACGGTGATGATGCCGCCAGCCACCGGGATGATGTTGAACAGGCCCATCAGCACGCCGAGCAGGAAGAAGTAGCGCACATGAAGCGCGGCGAAGACGACGGTGCTGGTGATGCCGAGGATGAACATGAGGGAGATCTGGCCGATGAACCAGCGGCTCATGCGAACCTCGGCAACCTCTAGCGTTCGGGCCAGGCGCTGCCTGGAGTCAATAGCCAAAAAGGAGAGCAGGTAGGAGTACAGGAACTCGCCCTCCAGCATGAAGTAGACGCACAGGATGATGGCGGTGAAGAGATCGAAGACGCGTGAGAGCCAGAGCGGCGCTGAGGCTAGAAGGTATTGGGCGGTAGACGCGGCGGCGCTCTCGCCCTGTTCGGCGATGGAGTCAAAGCCCAGCTTGTCGGCCAGGGGAAGGCTCTTCACCTTGTCCAGAATACGGGGAATGCGCCGGGGAAGATCCGCGCCGAAGAGCCTGATGTCGCGCAGAACGGGCGGCAGGGCGACAACCAGCAGCAGTGCAACGGCCAGGGAGGCCGAGAGCACCAGGGCAACGATGGCCAAGGGCCGCGATGGAGACCAGCGGCCGATGCGCAGGTCCATAATGTTCTGCACCATGGGCATCATCACAACGGCGAAGAGGGCGCTGACGTAGACCAGTTCCAGCACCGAGCGCAGTCGCCAGGCGAGAACCAGACTTAGCGCGACCGCAAAGGCGAAGAGGATGGAGCCCTGAGCCGACGAAGAGCGCAGTGCGCCCCTCTCCCCCGGTCCGGGAACTTCGGTTTGGCTGGGCGGAAGGGGCAGCGGGCACGCTCCTGTGGGCTTCCAGAGCCGTTGCCTGGGATGGGCCGTCCCAAGCGGGTAGGTTCAAGGCGTCATTCCAGAGGAAGGCGCCCGGGGAGGTAAGGCTCGGCCATACGCGGCGAGGAAGACTGCTTTCTATAGAGATGCTCTCACCGGACACGCTTGGGGGCAAATCGGCTGGCTGGAGTTGGAGGCGAACGGTGGCGTCTGAGATAAGCCAGAAGGCGGCGGGCTGACGGGGTCCGGAACGGAGGCTGCCGTGGGGCAGCTATTCCGATTCCTCACGAGGGTGTTCAGCGAGTTCGGCGTGGCGGAACAAGCTTGATCTGGAAGATGGTGGGCCACTCCTTGCCGGTGACGAAAAGGCGATCGTGCTGGGGATCGTAGGCGATGCCGTTCAGAACGGCCTCGGCGTCCAGCCGTTCCACCGAGGGAAGGATGCCGGTGAGGTCGATCCAGGAGAGGACGCGGCCGTTGCTGGGAGAGATGCGGGCGATGCGGTTGCTGTGCCAGACGTTGGCGTAGATCTGGCCGTGAATGTACTCCAGCTCATTCAATTCGGTTACGGGCTCTCCCTGGTCGGTGACCAGCAGGCTGCGGACGGTGTGGAAGTCTCTGGGGTCGCGGAAGCGCAGGGTGGCCGAACCATCGGAGGTGATGATGTTAGTTGCATCGCGGGTCATGCCCCATCCTTCGCCGCTGTAGTGAAAGGTGGCGATCCGGCGCAGGGTGGCGCGGTTGTAAACGAAACCAATGTGCGACTGCCAGGTCCACTCATACAGGTTTGGGCCCCAGTTGATGATGCCTTCTCCGAAGTACTCCGGGGGAAGCTCAACATGCTGCAGGACGCGCCCGGTAGCCGGGTCTGTCACCAGCACCTGGGAGTGTCCCTTGAGCCCGGTGCCCTCATAGAACTTGCCGTTGAGATAGAAGAAGCCCTCCGTGTAGGAGGAGGTGGAGTGAGGAAAGGTGGCGACAACGGTGTAGCCATAGACGGGGGTGGGGCTCTGGGCCTTGCTGCAGGCGGTAGCCAATGAGACAGGAAGCAGAAGGAAAGAGACCAGCAGAAGGTTGGCGAGCGGGGTACGACGCATGATCTCAAGGATAACCTGTGCCCTCCGCAGCACGCAGGAGCCCTGGAGAAGCAGCCCGAGGGCGCAGGATCGCACGCGAATCCAACCCTTGCCGGATGCTGGGCACGGGCCAGCCGCGGGCGTCCTGATAGAAAGACGCCCATGGCGGCAGGGCCGTCGTGTGCTCGCCGTGGGGCGCGTGCTCGGCACCGAGGGCGGCTCAGCGAGAGCCCTAGTGACCGGTAGCCGGCGCGGCGCTGCGCAATGTTGCCAGGATCGCTTCCGCTGTGTCGGCGGGCGTTCGTTTCTCGGTTTCGATGCAGTGCGTGGCGATGCGCTGGTAATGAGGGTGGCGGTGGTGAAAGCGGCGCTCGGCCAGATTGAGGTCGGCGAGATTGGGGCGGGCTGTGGCGGAGGGGTCCGCGGCCTGCGCCGCGCAACGGGCGACGAGAATCTCAAAGGAAGCAGAGAGATAGATCACGACGGTGTGGGGCGTCTGTTCCAGCAGCAGACGGTTGCCGAGCTCTTCGGGAGCTCCGCCGCCCAGGGCGATTACCACCTGCCGCTGGCCGAGCAAGGAGGCCAGGGCCGCGGACTCGAGATGGCGGAAGTGGGCCTCGCCGTCTTCGGAGAAGATCTGCGGGACGGACCGGTGCTGGCGCATTTCAATCTCGTGGTCGAGATCCAGGAACCGCCAGCCCAGATGCTCAGCCAGCAGCCTGCCGGTCGAAGTTTTGCCGGATCCCATAAAGCCTGTGAGAACGATGCGGTCGATGCCGCGCAGGGTTTGGATGGCAGAGTCCGGGTGAGGTGGAAGACTACATGGGGTGGGGCCTTCGGCCCGGGAGCGATCGGATGGAGTGGGTTTGCCGAGGCTGGAGTCTTTGGGCATGGAGTGGGTGGCGGGGTGGGTAGGTTCGGTCAGGGTTGCTGTACTCATTTTCGTCTCCGGAGTTGCTTGCAGGGGAAGCAAAGTTGGTTTTGCTGCAAAAGAAAACCGCAGACCCTGTGGGCTGCGGCTCGGTGACTAGCTGTTGATCTCTGGGTGAATCAGGAAATCTCACAACGCCGCCGGGCCGCTGGTGGATACCAGTAGCAGTAGCTAAATCGGCCGGTGGTGGGGCTGAAGCTCATTGTGCATGATGCTAGCGCAAAGCCGGAGATGTGGCAAGTGCGCCGGCCACCGTTGTCGTTAGCACATGATATGTCCGGGTGAGATAGCACATGAAGTGTCCGCTTGGCGGGCGGCGAGGATAGAGCCTGTCGTTAGCACATGAAATGTCCGGTGGAAACAGGAAGGGTGAGGGCTCATCACCCGCCGGGCAAATCCTCGCCCTGGTCCACCGGCTTCCATGCCCACGGCCGGAGTTCACGAGGCAGGCGGGGATGCCCGGGGCCCAAAACCAGAGGCGGGAGGTTGAGAGGCCGGTCGCGCGGAGCCTACGTACCGATGGCGGTCCGGCAGCACTTTTTGAGAGAGTGCATGCCGGGGCGGGTGGTCAGCAGTCTCTGGTCCCGTACCTTGTCCTCCCAGCTCTTTTGCCAAAGAGAAGACGGAACCCTGGAATTCAGGCTTATCCCACTTTCTGGGCCTCAGGGGACATCTTGCAGTTTTGCGCATGCGCATGCGCTTCTTGTATCTGTTTCGATGGCCACTCGATCTTTCCTGGAGTGTAGCTTGCGTCGCGGACTGCATCCCGCAACAGTTCATCTGTTACATAGGCCCCAGGCTTGAGCGTCAGAATTGCTTCTCCCCGCCTCAGGTTGAACTGAACGCTGGCCACCCCAGGAACGGTCTTCAGACGGTGAATGATGCCGAAGGAGGTGAACGGGATGGCTACGCCGAAAACCTGAACCTTGACAACGCCGCCCATGGCCATTGCCTGAGGTTGCCGGAGCGTTGCAGCGCTGGATTTTGACGCAGAAGCATTCGACACGGGCACATAGGCACAGCCGGCTTCCGGCGTGGCCGCTCTGCGCGGCTTCGCGTAGGCTGTGGCGCAGGCTGAGAATGCGGTTACGACAAGCAGGGCTGTAGCATAGGCAGTAGACTTCCTTGCCGCGGTGAGACTCACTACAAAAGACATCCAAGCACCTCGCTTCTTGAATTGTGACTCCAAACTCTCTCGAACCTGTGCGCAGTGGGATAGCATCTTCGGCTCATAGATGGTGTCGGGTGAACCAGACATGGCGATAGACCAAAAGCACCCCCATGTTGCGCTCAGAGCCCCCCGCCGGTACGCTCTGGTAACCGGGGACCTCCGCAACCACGGCAAAGCCCCAGTTTTTTCCAACGAAGCGGATACCTGGATCGAACTGCAGCAAGGTGCTTCCTGTGCTCACGACCGGATTCATGCCCACAAGGCCATCGCCCTGCATGGGGTTGAATGTGTCCTGATACAGCGGTTCCAAATCCGGATCTTCTGGCCGCAGGCTCCGTTCTTGGGGCTCCGGCGCGGAGACCAAGGCTGAGGAGCCGGAGGACGAGGAGAGGGAGGGGGACTCAGAGTCCTTCTCGCTGACGATGAAGTTGGTCTCGAGCAAGAGGTACGTCTCCACGTTCGGAACTCCGGTGTCTCCCAATTTTGGAGCGATCCGACGCTGCAAGCTGTCATCGGCGAAATATTCGTTGCCGATATGGTATCCACCTGACACGGTGTGGTGAACAAATCCGCCATAGCCGTCAATTTCAGCATTCAACGTCTGCCGGGTAAAGATGAGTCCGTTCTTCGTCGCCCAGGCCCCGGAGCCCGGCTGTAGGACCTCGGGAAGGCGGCCGTAGGCGTTGGAGTCGTTATGTGGACCCACCGGAATCAGAGCCCCAGCGATCGCCGATAGCCGATTGGTGGTGCCAATTCCATCCTGCTCCCAAAACGTATACCTAGGCAGAAAACTGATGTCGCCAGGGCCCCAACTGTGCTCTACATGATAGACAGGGGTCGGCGAGCCGATCTGGTTATATTGAAAGGGCGTCTCCTCAACAATGAAGGTGATTTTGCTGCTCAGTCCGTACAAGCCTACCGTCTCCGCGATGGCTTCCCGCCGCAGATCGGTTCCGGTAAGAATGAAAGGCTGTATGCGGAAGACCATATCTCCGGCTGAGATGGGAGACGCCGCGGGAAAAGTCATAGGAGCAGCCCAGACTTCAGGAGCCGCGCAGGTAGACAAAAGAATGAAGAGGAACAAAACCAAAAAGAGCATTTGTGGCTGAACTCCAGTCAAGTGGGTTGCTATCGGACGATCAAAACCATTGAGCGTGAATGAAAAGCCTCTTTTTCTCGAACGGACCTGGGAGCATTCGGCTTCCGGTCACCGAACGCGCCGTCACAACGGTGACAGGGGCTACGAAGGCGCTTGAGCAAGCCAGCGTCGCAATCAAAGCCAATCTTCGTTCCGGGCAACGGCGGGTGAAAAGGACGAGCGACGGGACGTTGAGAGATTGGCCTTCCCTTCGCAATTGAGCGGTTCGGCCGTTGGGCTGGAGGCGCCGGCGTTTGGCGCGGCTTGCAACAAGGCCGTGCTGCCGGCGTAGAGCTTGACGGTGAAGTACTTTGAGTCAAGCTCCACAATTCCGCGGTTGTTTCTACCAGTGTGCGTGAGCGATGTCATATCAAAGCCATAAAGGCCACAGGCGCTGCCGGCGTAAATGCCGACGGACTGCACCGTCGCGGTTCCATTGCAGCGCAGGAGAGCATGCCCGCTGATAGTTTCTGCCGACCGTAATCGTTCGAAGACTCCGTTTCTGAAGTCTTTGCCCACAACGTCCATTCCTTCATCTTCTGAGACCGAGGAGTAGACGTTTTGGCTGGAGTTCAATATCTGATCTCCACCAATCAGCACACGCTCATTCGATAAGTCCATATACGTAGGAGTTATTGGATAGCTGGCTTCGGACGTCTCCATGGAACCCGCGAGCGCCCGGACGTACAGCCGGGAAGCGATCACTCCTTGACGGGTGACAATGTCATCAAGCCGGAACTCTAGCACCGACGCGCTAACGCCCGGGCGTACCGGCTGTGCCTTGACCACATGGCCCAGAACATAGGATCCCTTGGGTAGATCGTGGCCGTGGCCAAGGTAAACCACCTGCATCGTCCTGGCCTCGATCAAATCGCCCACCTTGGCTTTGTCGGCCCTGATAGCGTGCACGAATTCTATCGGGATGGCAGTGTCGGGGGGCAGTTTCCAGTCAAGCGTGCTGGTTGTTGCGCCGGCCCTTGCGCCGAACAGAGCCGTCGAGGCTATCACCAGTGCCAGGAATCTTGTTGCGCACTTCGTCATGCTCCACCTCCTTCACTTCTTGATTGAAGCACGCGATCGCTGCAACAGCTCCTTACGTTTTTCTTACATTTGATTTGAACGGCATCTATCCGTCGCGCTGAGTTGTATTCTCAAGGTGATGAGTTGGCCATCGGATAGCGAGCCTCCATGCGGTTGTTGATCGTCGAAGATGAGGAAAAGCTTGCAGCCATCGTCGCCCAGGGGCTAGAACAACAAGGCTTTGTTGCGGAGGTTGTGCCCAACGGCGATGAGGCGGCGGCGCGGCTTGAAAGACAAGCCTATTCGTTGGTGTTGCTCGATCTTATGCTGCCCCGAAGGAGCGGAATTGAATTGTTACGTTGGCTCCGCGAAAGAGGCGAGACCTGCCCCGTGTTGATACTCACCTCTCGCGATGGAGTGGAAGATCGCGTCCGGGGTTTGGATGCGGGAGCGGACGATTATCTCGTAAAGCCTTTTGCATTGTCCGAGCTGCTAGCCCGCGTTCGAGCGCTGTTGCGGCGCTCGGAGCAAAGGCTGCCCGTGCGGGCGGAGGTAGCGGACCTTCGTCTTGACCTCCAGACGCGCCGAGCGTTTCGGGGAATCAAAGAGCTGGCGTTGACGCCGCGGGAGTTTGAGCTGCTCGAATATCTTCTTCAGCATAGCCCGGCTGTGGTCTCCCGTGAGATGCTGGCGCGAGATGTCTGGAGAGAGACATCGCGATTTACTCCAATCCACAACGTAATCGATGTGCAAATTGCGCGCTTGAGGCGGAAGGTAGACGACCCCTTTGATCGTCGTCTCTTGCAGACGGTGCGCGGCGTCGGGTTCGCTCTGCGAGAGGAGATAGAGTGATTCAAAGAGCGATTCTTGGACCGGCCCGTCTGCGAACCCGGCTGACCCTTTGGTACACCTCCGTCTTCGGCGCGATTCTGCTGGTCTTCATCGCCGTGGCCACCTTGCTGCTACGGTGGCAGCTCTTCTCGGAGCTGCTTCGCTATGAGGTTCAGGACATGGAGACCGCCGAAGGATTGCTCTATTTCACTCCCACCGGCGCGCTTACCATCGACGAAAGGTATCACAACAGCCTGCAAGGCGAGATGCGAGTGCATCGGCTGTTGCAGGTCACGACCCCCGAGGGGCGCATTCTCTTTCGCAATCCGCGGCTCGCCGGCCTTCCGTTAGGCGGAGCGCCCTTTCCGCGCGAGGGGCTCCACGTCTACGATCCGCGCACCATTCGCCTTGCCAATGGCGTGCCTGTGCTGCTCATCAGTCACATGCACTCCATCAACGGCAGGCCGTTGCTGATTCGCATCGGCTACAGTCTGCTCCCGGTGGAGGAGCAGGTCCGCAGGTCGCGGGACATCCTTGTACTGGCGTTCTTTCCCACCCTGCTGCTGGCGGGCGTTGGGATCTACCGGCTAACGCTCAAGGCGCTGCTGCCGTTGGAGAAGATGGCGACGGCGGCAGAGCAAATTACCGCGGATCAACTAAGCCGGCGGCTGGCGGTAGAGAATCCCAGTGATGAACTGGGGCACATGGCCCGTGTCCTGAATGGATTGCTGGCGCGCCTGGAGGCTTCCTTTGAGCAGCTCAAGCGTTTCACCGCGGACGCTTCCCATGAGTTGCGCACGCCGCTGGCCTGCTTGCGAGCCGCGGGCGAGGTAGCGCTGGAGAAGCATCGCAGCCCGGAGGAGTATCGCGAGACGGTCGGAAGCATGCTGGAAGAGGTGATGCGGCTGACGCACCTGGTAGACCGGCTGCTGCTGATCTCTCGAGCGGACGCCGGCCAGATTCCGTTGAACAAAACCACCTTCTGTTGGATGGATCTGGCGCAGGAGGCCGTAGCGCTCGTTGGAGTTCTGGCCGACGAGAGGCGGCAGAGGATAGACATCTCCGGCGATCCCTCCATCCAGGTATATGCTGACCGGTATGTCCTCCGGCATGCCATGCTCAACCTGCTGGAGAACGCGGTGAAGTACTCTCCGGAGGGGTCTCCGATTGCTCTACACCTGAGCCGATGCGCAGATCGAATGGCGGAGTTTTCAGTCATCGATCAAGGACCGGGGGTTCCCGAGGAGGATCGCGAGAGGATCTTCGATCGCTTCTTCCGCAGCGATCCAGGGCGGGCGCGAGATGCGGGCGGGGATGGGCTGGGCCTGGCGATTGCCAGATGGGCTGTGGGCGCGAATGGCGGCAGGCTCGGTTTAACCGCCATGGAGACGCGGGGCAGCCGTTTCTTTATTCAGTTACCCACCCACGACGCATCGCCTGACGCTGGGATGGCAGGGGGCTGAGGCCGCTAAGGCCGCGCTCGTCCCCTGGCGGCCGGCGTTTGAGGGCGGCCAACGTACGGCTTTGTTCGCATCTCACGGAACAAACGTTCCATCTTCAACCTCCCAGAGCCGCTGCGAGGCCTTTGCATGGCCACCGCGCGAGCGTAGGCGGCTCGCGCGGTGGAGGCGAGTTGACGAAGCGCCGAACCGAGGGGCGAGCGATGCCGCCATACCAGCGCGATGGTCCTTCGTGGCGCAGGCTGCTTGAAGCGCCGGATCGACAAAGAAGCGCGCTTCACCTCGGTTGCCACTGCAAGCTCGGGCAGCAGCGTCACGCCTGCTCCACCGGCGACCATTTGCGCGAGCGTCGAAAGACTGGTGGCTCGAAACTCGAGCTCGTGAGCCTTTGTATGGGAGCAGTATGCGAGAGCCTGCTCGCGGAAGCAGTGTCCCTCGTCCAGAAGCAGCACGCACGCATTTGTCAGCTCCGCAGGCTCTACGGAGCAGTGCCTGGATCCAAGAGGATGACCTTTGGGCGTGGCGAGCACGAAGGAGTCCGAGCCGATGATCTCGTAATCGACATCGCCGATGTCCGCCTCCAGCGCCATCAGCGCGGCGTCGATCCTGCCGCTGTCGAGGCTGCTTACCAGGTTTACCGACTTATCCTCCACCCAGAGCGTGGTGAGGCACGGATAGCCCTTGTGGAGTGCCGCGGTGATCCATGGCACCAGATAAGGAGAGATCGTCGGGATGACACCAATCCGCAGGGCGCCGGAGAGCGGATCCGCATTCCAGCGCGCCACCTGGAGGAGGTCGTCGGCTTCGTGCAGAAGAAGCTGCACACGTTCCAGAATCTCACGGCCGGCAGCCGTAACCAGGACGCGCCGCCGGTCACGCTCGAACAGGGCCACTCCCAGGGCTTCTTCCATCTGTGCAAGCTGGGCGCTCAGGGCGGGCTGCGATACATGGCACTGTTCCGCAGCCCTGCGGAAACTGAGTGACTCCGCGACGGCGGCGGCGTACTGTAGCTGCCGCAGCGTGAAGGGATAAGGTTCGAGCTTCATAACCAAAAACTATCACCTTTATGCAAAAACTGTCTTGGACATATCACGCCGGATTTGACACATTGAAGATTGATATCCAAGTGGAGGAAGCCTCATGTCAAACGAAGCCAAATGCCCATTTCACCCAACCGCCGCCGAGGGTCCATCCAACCAGGACTGGTGGCCGAACCGTTTGCGGCTCGATCTCTTGCGCCAGCACTCCGCGAAGTCGAATCCGATGGACGCTGATTT
>JAJYZE010000261.1 GCA_021800195.1 Acidobacteriota bacterium | reverse complement strand
ATCAGCAGACGATCCGTTCTCAAGTCGATGGCCCTTGGCGTCGTCGCCGCAGGCGTTCCCCCGGAAACACTGAGCCTTCAGCCCGATGATCCGGACATGGCGTTCCAGCAGTTTGTCCATCCTCCAGACGACGCGCGCCCTTGGGTCTACTGGTACTTCATGGACGGCAATCTCACCCGCGAAGGCATGGAGGCCGATCTCGCCGCCATGAAGCGTGCCGGCATCGGTGGCGCCATCTATCTTGAGGTAGGCATCGGCATCCCGCCCGGCCCCGTGGAATTCATGAGCCCATCATGGCAGCAGCTTCTCGGCCATGCCTTTTCCGTGGCAGATCAACTCGGCCTGCAAATGGCGCTTGCGGCGGGGCCCGGCCCTTACAATATGCCGCCCTGGAACCTCAATGACACCAACATCGAGCAGCAAGACATCTACCCTTCTTACGCGGTCACAGCAGAGATCCTCCAACGCATGGGCATTCCCAGCGACTTCGAATCAGACGCTCCACTCCGCTACATTCACCGCACCGAACCCGGCATGGAGTTTTACTTCATCGCCAACGGAGAACCCGCGCCGTGCGGCGCAACCTGCCGTTTTCGCGTCACAGATCTCCAACCCGAGTGGTGGGACCCGCTCACCGGCGAGCGCCACGATCTGCCTCAGTTCTCGCAGATCGGCAGCCAGACGGAGATCCCCCTGCACCTGGAGTCGTTGCAGAGCGGATTCGTAGTCTTCCGCAAGCCGGCAACGGCGGCCTCCTCACCTCTCGCTCAAAACTTCCCTAGCCTTCAAACCATCCTCACCCTCAACCGCCCCTGGGTCGTCGCCTTCGATCCTCACTGGGGCGGCCCGGCAAAAATCACCTTTCCCCAACTGGAAGACTGGAGTCGGCGGCCTGAACCAGGCATCCGCAACTACTCCGGCAAAGCAACCTACACCACCACCTTCGATTGCGCCTTACCCCCCGGCCTACGCGCCTATCTCTCCTTAGGACGCGTCGCGGTCATCGCCTCCATCAAACTCAACGGCGCTGATCTGGGCGTACTCTGGTGCATGCCCTGGCGCATGGCGATTCCGGAGAACCTCTTGCGGCCATCGAACAACACGCTGCAGATCACAGTCGCCAACCTCTGGGTCAATCGTCTCATCGCAGACAGCGGCCTTCCAGCAGACCAGCGTCTTACCTGGATCACCGGCAACCCCTTCCATCCCCAGGAACCTCTGCTGGAATCGGGCCTGCTTGGTCCGGTCACCATCCAGGTCGGCTCTCCCGTCCAGCAGCCAGACCCCAACCACTAACGCAAGCGAGGCTGGAACAACTCAGTGCGTGCGCCCCACATCTCGCTCCCTCCGTCCCGTGAGGGGCGTGCGCCCCACATCTCGCTCCCGCAAATGTGGGTTTGCAGACCCTCCCTAGCATCTTCCGTGTTGATGGGTTTCCCGAAGCGGGCTTGCAGCAGGGTCCTCATTCCACCCCGGCAGGCTCGCCCGCCGGGGTGAAAACGTAAACAGAAGACGCCGCCGCGCGCGCCCTCCGGTTACGCAGCCACCGCGAGCGGCTATAGCCACTTCATGCAGCCGGCAGGGGGCAAGCCTGGAACGAGGAAGTTAGCAGTGTTCCCTGTGGCGCGAGCCACAGCCTCAGCGGCCAGACGGCCGCTGCGCACGGCCCCTTCCATCGTCGCGGGCCAGCCCGACTGAGTCCAGTCTCCCGCGAGAAAGAGATTGCCTCCCGGAGCCTCCGACCGGGGGCGGAAGCGGTCCAGCCCGGGTGTTACGGAGAAAGTGGCCCGGACCTCCTTGAGCACTGCGGACTTGAGCACTTCGGCCTGGCAAAACTTCGGAAAAAACTTCGCCAGCTCCTCTGTGGCGGAGTGAAGAATCTGCTCCGGCCTCTGCCCAAGCTCCGCGTGCGAGGCGCTGATGACCAACTCGATGTAATGGCTTCCAACCGGACCTTGCCTGGTCTCCGGGCTTCGACTCGTGCTCTCCAGACTGCGGATCCGTGTCTTGTTGAACATCCACTGGATGCGCGTATCCAGCAGGGCAGCGTGATCGAGATCGGTGACCTCACGATCCAGCCAGAGGTGAATCGTGGTAATGGGCGAATGAGTAAATCGGGAGAGCAAGGGCAAAATGCTCCGGCGCTGCGGCGAATCCTCAGGCAGCGCAGCCAGCAGCCGCGCGGTCTGCTCAAACGGCAGAGCCAGAACCAGGTTCGGCGCAGTGTGCCGAATAACGCCCCCGGCTCCATCCGATACCACGGCCTGCCATAGTCCGCTGGACAGCACTTCGATGCTCTCCACGCCGGCGCGATAACTCAGTCTGGCCCCCTGCTGCTCGGCCCATCGCGCCACTTGGCCATAGAACTCCGAGAGCGGCTGAGAAGGTATGCCAAAGCGGCCTCCGGCGGCGGATCGCAGAAAAGACTCGTGAAAGACCTGGCCGGCATAGCGAGTGGAGCAACGCTCAAACGTATCATTCAAGGTGCCAACGACGATGGGTTCCCAGAAGTGACGAATGGCGAGTTCGGTCTGGCCGGTGCGCTTCAACCATGCGGAGAAAGGCTCGTCGTCTTCCGTCGGATAGCCGTGGAGAAAACGCAGCAGACCGAGGGCGATGCGGGACTTGTCGGCTAGTGAGAGCATAGGAGCGCGCAAAAAGCTCAGCGCATTGTGGGCCGGCGCAGGCAGCATTCCAGCCTTGATCTCGCTGCGCCGCGGCGAAGCATCCGCCTGGGATGGCTCAAGAAAGGTGATGCTGTCATACCAGCGAATGTGCTCGGAGGCGCCCGAGAGCCGGCAGAGATCCACCAGATTGGTGCAGCAACCCAGCAGCACGTGCTGCGAGTCGATGACCTCGCCGAGTGCGGGGTGGATATAGGAGTAGGCGCGGCCTCCAGCGAAGGGTTTGCGCTCCAGCAGCGACACCCTCGCGCCCGCCCCGGAGAGGGCAACCGTAGCCGCCAGGCCCGCCGCTCCAGCGCCGATGACCAGAACGTCCGGCATGAGGGAATGAGTCATCCCAGACACCTTATCCATAGGGACTCCGCCATGCCCTTGGCCAGGATGGCGAGCTTGCGCGCTTTGGGGACCGAGACGCGCTCTATGAACACAGCCTCCGGGTGAGCAGCAATCCGCTCCAGCAGTTCGTGGTAGATCTGGGCCAGGACACGCATGGCCGGACGCGCCTCCCGATCCAGCAGCGGAATCAGATCTGCGGCGCTGCTGTAGTACTCCTCGGCACGCTCGATCTCCATCCGTAAAAGCTCTCGCGTGGCTGCGTCGACCGGAGAACCCGCACAGATCCTGCAGAAAGACTCTACACTGCAGCCCGCCTGCCGAAGCGCATCCTGTGGCAGGTAGATCCGTCCTCGCTCTGCATCTTCGCGGACATCGCGCAGAATATTGGTGAGCTGAAAGGCGATGCCGGTGCGCTCGGCCAGCTCCTCAGCGCGCGGGTCGGCGTAGCCGAAGATTCGAATACAGACCAGCCCAACCACCGAAGCCACGAGATAGCAGTATCGGTAGAGATCAGGAAAGGTATCGTAGACGTCCAGCGCCCGCGCGGTGGCAGTCTGGCCCTTGGCGGTTCCCGGGTGGCTGCCGAGTTCAGGGCCGGAGGCCTTCCGATCGATGGTCAACCGCGTCACGCCGGGTTGCACCGGCTGCAGATCGAGTGTGGTTCCCTGCACCAGCTTTTCCAGCAGTTCATCGGAGATGCCAAAGCGCCGCTGTGTATCGTTCAGAGCCAGGAAGATGGGGTCGGAGACCGCTGCGGCGGAACGAGCCTCACGCCAGTTGGCCGTCCAGGCCGCCATGGCCTCACGACGGGCCTCCACCGAGAGCGTCTCGTCATCGGACAGGTCGTCCGCCTTGCGCATAAAGGCGTACACCGCGCACATGGCGTTGGATTTGTGCTGAGGTAGCACGCAAAAGGAGTAGTAGAAGTTCTTGGCTTCTCGTCTCGCAATCGTACGGCAGAACCCATAGGCAGCCTCCAGTTCAGCAGACTGCGGCTGTGATGTGCTTTGGCGCGGCATGGACTCAGCACTCATGCGATGCGATCCTTGCCCGCCGGCGGTTGAACCGCAACGTTGCCCCGCAGAGCCGCCAGCAGCTTGCCCGCCAGGGCCCCGCCCAGCAGCCGCAGCTTGGCAGCCTTGGAAACCACCGGGCGAGACTGAAGCGTGTCGTAGCCCTGCGCGGCAATGGCATCCAGGATGGCGTTGCCCCCTTTGACGAACAGGCGCAAACTGGAGGCCAGATCTCCACCAACCATCGTCGCGAGGCGTCCTCCGCGGTTCAGTCGAGCGCGGACGTCTCCAACCAGAAACTCCATCATCGCCCGGACATTGGCATCGAAGCGGCGGGCGACGAGCTGGTCATCCGATACATGGAAGCGGCGCATGGCGTCGGCGGGAATATAGCGGCGTCCACGAGCTCGATCTTCCACAATGTCCTGATAGAAGTTCGCCAGTTGCAAGCCGGTACAGATCTCATCGGATAACTGCAGAAGTTCTTCGGAACGATAGCCGCAAACCATCAGCACCAGGCGCCCCACGGGATTGGCCGAATAGCGCGAGTAGGCTTCCAGTGTCTCCAAAGACTCGTGATGGGTATAAACCTGGTCCTGCTCGAAGGCGGAGATCAGGTCTTCAAACGGCTCGATCGGAAGATTGC
>JAJYZE010000260.1 GCA_021800195.1 Acidobacteriota bacterium | reverse complement strand
CCGTAACGCGCAATGATGGAGTCCGTCATGGCCGCAATCTCGGAGATATTGGCCTTCACCAGCAGCGTTGGGTGCTCGGCGGCTATTTCAACGGGCGCAGCGCGGTGCCGGATCTCTTCAATATGCCGCGCCAGATCGTTGTCATAGCGATCCTCCTTGTGCTCGTAGACCGCCATCGGCACGCTCTTCTTGTACAACGTGATAGCCTTTTTCCCAATCGGCTCCAGATCGACGTTCTGGCCCATCGCGAGCCTCTCCTGGATGAACCGCTGCGCCGCCTTGCCGATGTTCGCGTTGAAGCCGCCGGCGAAGCCTTTGTCACCCGCGATAACCAGCACAAGCACGTTCTTCTCCGCGCGCTCCATGAGCAGCGGGTGCACGATCTCGCCGGTCTCTTCGTTATACAGGTTGCTGCGCCGCACCACCGAATCCAGAACACTGGCCAGCATCTGCGCATAGGGACGCGCCTGCAACGCGTGCTCTTGAGCGCGGCGCAGTTTGGCCGCCGAAACCATCTTCATGGCCTTGGTGATCTGCCGCGTATTCTTCACGCTGCGGATTCGCCGCCGTAGATCCAGTACGTTTGCCATTCGCCCCTATGCTCGCTGTTGCGCGTCTGCTGCTATGCCTTGATGCCGGCGGATTGCTTGCGGCCGGCCAGAAACTCCGTCTTGAATTCACGGGTCGAATCGGCAAGACGCTTGCGAAGATCGTCGTCCAGCGCCTTCTTGCGGGTAATGTCCCCCAGAATATCCGGGTGGGTTGTTTCGAGGAAGGGAAGATAACCATCCTCAAAGGCGCGCAAATCGGCCACCTCCAGATCGTCCAGCAGCCCCTGGGTCCCTGCGAAGAGAATCGCCACCTGTTGCGCAGCGGTGAGGGGCGCAAACTGCGGCTGCTTCAGGAGTTCGGTAAGGCGAGCGCCGCGATTGAGCTGGTTCTGGGTAACCTTATCCAGATCCGATCCGAACTGAGCAAAGGCCGCCAGTTCGCGGTACTGGGCCAGATCCAGCTTGAGGGTGGATCCGACCTGTTTGGTGGCCTTGATAGCGGCCGCAAAGCCCACGCGCGAGACTGAGAGACCGACGTTGACCGCCGGCCGGATGCCGGAGTTGAACAGGTCGGTCTCAAAGAAGATCTGTCCGTCGGTAATCGAGATGACGTTGGTGGGAATGTAAGCCGACACATCGCCCGCCTGGGTCTCAATGATTGGAAGCGCGGTCAGCGAACCTCCTCCCAGCTCCGGAGACATCTTTGCGGCGCGCTCCAGCAAACGGGAGTGCAGGTAGAAGACATCGCCCGGATACGCCTCGCGGCCAGGCGGACGGCGCAACAGCAGAGAGATCTCACGATAGCTCGCAGCATGCTTGGAAAGGTCGTCGTAGATGATCAGCGCGTGGCGGCCGTTATCGCGGAAGTACTCTCCCATGGCGCAGGCGGCAAAGGGAGCAAGATACTGCATCGGTGCCGGCTCCGAGGCCGTTGCCGCCACCACGATGGTATAAGCCAGCGCTCCGTACTGGTTCAGGGTCTCCACCACGCTGGCCACGGAGGAGCGCTTTTGTCCGATCGCGCAATAGATGCAGATCAGGTCATTTTTCGCGGAGTTGATGATCGTATCCAGAGCCACAGCGGTCTTGCCCGTCTGGCGGTCGCCGATGAGAAGCTCACGCTGACCCCGGCCGATGGGAATCATCGTGTCAATCGCCTTAATGCCCGTGGCCATGGGCTCGGTGACCGACTGCCGAAAGATCACGCCAGGAGCCAGCCGTTCCACGGGAAGGAAGGTATCCGTCTGGATGGTGCCCCTATCGTCGATGGGCTGGCCGAGGGCATTCACCACGCGCCCAATGAGAGCGTCGCCCACGGGCACGGACATGATCCTGCCGGTCCGCTTGACCTGGTCGCCTTCCTTGAGTTCGCTGAAATCTCCCAGGATTACCGCGCCCACATGGTCCTCATCCAGATTCATGGCGAGGCCGGAGACTCCGTGCGGGAACTCGATCAGCTCCCCCGCCATGACCTTGTCCAGCCCGTGAACGCGCGCGATCCCGTCACCCAGGGAGATGATGGTCCCAACCTCATCTACCTGAATGCGCTGCTCGTAGTTCTCGATCTGCTGGCGCAGCAGCTCGGTGATCTCATTTGCCTGAATCTTTGCCATGGAGTTCCTTTTCCCTTGCGTCCTTACGAATCTTTCTCTTTGCTGTCTGTTGTCTGCATCCTCGGCATTTGCATGGCTTCCCCGCGCAATGAAAGCTCCACGCGGCAGGCTATGCTCCCGCCTCAATAAGGCGACTCTTTAGCTGGAGCAGTTGTCCGCGAATCGATCCGTCGTAGACCTTGGAGCCTATCGTAATGACGGCTCCGCCCAGCAACGCCCGATCTTCCCGGTAAGTTGCGCGCACCCGCCGCTGACCGGTCAGATTTGCAATCTTCTCCTCCAGCAGCTTGCGGTTGTCATGGTCCAGCGGCAGAGCGCTGACGACATCGGCCTCCGCAATCCCAGCTTCCTGCTCCGCCAGGGCGGCATAAGCGAGCAGCATGCCACGCAGATCCTCCAGGCGATGGTGATGGATCACCACGGCCAGAAAGTTGCGCGAGGCAGTCTCCAGGCCCAGCTTGACGGCCAATCCGTCCAACACTTTGAGTTTCTGTCCCTCCGGAATGGAAGGATCCTCCAGCGCTTGACGAAGCTCCGAACTCCGCTCAAGCGTGTCGGCGAAGTCATTCAACTGGCCCTGCACCGCCGCCCAGTTCAGCTTCCGTTCCGCGACAACGGCAGCCAGAGCGCGCGCGTAGCGAAGATCGATTGCCGCCATCAGCGGTTGCTCCCTTCACCCAGCTTGAGAGCAAAACTCTCCACCAGCCGACGGTCGACCTCGGCAGACACAACCAGTTTGCGCTCAGCCTGCGCGATGGCCAACTCGGCACCGTAGCGTTGCAGCTCGCGGCGTGCGGAGTTGGTTGCGCTTTGAATCTCGGCTTCAGCTGCGGCCAGGATCTTCTCCTTCTCCTCTTCCACTCCGGCCTTGATCGACTGCTCATCCTGGCGACTGTCAGCCTCCACCCGCAGGCGAATCGCCTCAATCTCGGCATCCAATCTCGACAGCCTGTCTTCCACCGACCGGAGCCGAGCCGCGGCCTCCTCAGTGACGGTTCGCGCCTCCGTCAATCGCGCCTGAATGGCCGCGTTGCGGCGGCGGAAGGCCGCCGGCAGCAGCTTGAGAAGACCGTACCCAATCCCGGATCCGAGCAACAGAAGATTGATGATCTCAAAGAGGTGGGAAGCGGCCTCTGGCTTCATACCGAGCATCGCGCCGAGCTTCACCACGGGCGGTGAAAGCCAATATTGATCGATATCGCCGGAGGAAGAAGAAGGATTGCTCGAAGAGGCTGATCCGGAGTTGGCAGCTGCGGAGCGATCCTGCCCGATTGTGACGACCTGGGTCGCAGCCGGGGCAGCCCGCCCCGTCGAGGTCTGGGCGCTCAGCGAGCCGGCCACTGACACCAGCAGCATGAGACCAAGGGCAGCCTTCTGCGAGCAGCGTCTGGCTACTGGAAGAGCGGATAATTCAAGACCAGAATGACGTTTCACTGACGAGCCTCCGTGAAGCCGGGGCCGGACGGAAGCACCCTACGCAAAATCTGGTCGCTCAGCAACGCAGCCGACTCCTCCATCTGCCGGCGCACACCCTCGGTCATGCCTTCGATCTCCTGCCGGGCGAGAAGGATCCGCTCCTGCGCTGCGGCACGGGCAGCCTCCATCGCCTGATCGCGCTCTGTCTGCCAATGCTGGCGTCTTCTTTCCCGCTCGGTCATCAACTCATTACGGGCAAGGCGCAGCTTTGCTTCGTATTCGGCGACCTTGGCCTCGGCTGCCTCCATCGCCTCACCTGCTTTTTCCACCGCCCCTGCGGTTCGGGCATGGCGTTCCGCCAGAGTCTTCTCCAGGGGCTTTCTCACCAGCGGCCCATAGGCTGCTACCAGCAAAAGGAAGAAGATCATGGTCGGCACGGAGCCAAGCACAAGACCGCCAAGTTGATGCAATATGTCCATGAGATTCCGAATTCTTCCATAGGCGCAGGCCCCCACCGCTTCCTGCAAGCGAATCAGGCCGACATCCCCGCAGCCGAGGAGCTCGAGCAAACTCTCTCAATTGTTCAAATTTCTTTCCCTTCCTTTGTAGCAAATCTGGCCTTTGAAAGTCTAGGATCGGCGAAAAGGAAATCCTGGCAGGTGAGCGCGTGGCCGCGCGCTCCACTTGATGAGGGTTGGCGCAAGAACAAGGTCGGAGAGCGGCAGCGCGCGAACCTCTGCTTGCCTTTGTTGTTCTCTTTCCACATTGTCAGCTGCGTCGCATGGCGGCTGGCTTCCGTTGGCTGGCAGCCACGCCCGGCTGGGGCTGCGCCTGCCGTGCAACCGTAGCCCGTCTTTTGAATCAGCCTATAATCGCCAGATTTTCTTTTCGCCAGACCGGCTGCGGGAGTACACTAGACACACCATCCTGAGACCCACTCCGGGTCGTGCAGGCCGCGTGATCTGGGGACATTACCTCCGCTCCCCAGTCAGGCGGCCTGCAGCATTGAAGCTCAAGAATCGGGAACGTCCGCCTACCTGGAATCGCTCCGATACACGCGATAGCGCTCCAGCAGAGAGCTTGGTCCGACGACCTGTACATAAGCCAGGTTCTCCTCAAACCGC
>JAJYZE010000011.1 GCA_021800195.1 Acidobacteriota bacterium | reverse complement strand
CGTTGTCCCGCACTTCGCTCATGGCAGCGTGACCGTCTTCACGATGACCTCGGCGGAGAGCAAGATCTACCCGGGTATCGCTCGCATCCCAAACGTTCTGGGAAAGCCAGACCCGAACCATCCAGCAAAGTTGATCGTAACCGACAGCCGTCCCGCGCCCTGGACGCGCGAGGTTGCCGTGTACGTCCCTGCCGGTTACAAGCCAGGCACGGCGGCGCCCTTCATCGTCGGCGCGGATGGTCCGGACTGGGTGCTCTTCGCGGCCCTCGACGCGCTGATTGCGGAGCACCGCATCCCGGCGATGATTGGCATCTCGATCGCCAACGGTGGGCAAGATGCGCAGGGTAGTGAGCGAGGGCTGGAGTATGACACGATGTCGGGCCGGTATGCGGAGTTCGTCGAGTCCGAAGTTCTACCCCGCGTGGAAGCTGAAGCTCATGTCCGTCTCACACATAATCCGGACGAACGGGCCGCCACGGGCGGCAGTTCGGGCGGCGCGGCGGCGTTGGAGATGGCCTGGTATCGCCCGGATCTTTACCACCGTGTCCTCTCTTATTCAGGAACCTTCGTCAACCAGCAGTGGCCATTCAACCCTGCCACCCCTCACGGCGCATGGGAGTTCCACGAGAAGTTGATCCCTGGCAGCCCGCGAAAGCCCATCCGCATTTGGCTGGAGGTAGGCGATCACGACTTGCTGAACCCCAACCCCATGCGCGACGGGATGCACGACTGGGTGTTGGCCAATGAGCGCATGGCCCGCGTGCTGGCAGAAAAGCACTATCACTATCAGTTTGTTTTTGCCGAAGACGCCGGCCATGTCGACCGCGGCGTACGGCTTGAGACGCTGCCGGAGGCGTTGGAGTATGTCTGGCAGGGGTATGGAGCGTCGGCGACAGAACGAACGACTGCGGCAGCGAGGAGACCGTAGCGGCGACAAGGGCTCCTGGAGCGCAGCGGGGGGCGAACAATCTCTCCGCGCATTGCTTTCAATTCAGTGGCCGAATCAACATTCGGCCGGTTGTCGAGCGGCGACGCCTCAGTGCTTGTAGAGCGCGGGGCGCCAAGTTTTGAGCCATAAGCGGAGGCCCTGGATCCGCCTCCTTGCAACGGCATCGCCCTGAGTCCCCTCAAATAGGCCAAAAACTTCAGATTCGGCGTTCGCGGAAAATGCCTCGCCGCCGCATGGGATCGCGACTACATGCTCGGAATGCTCAGCGATGGGAATTCAGACGGGTTTGCCTTTCCTCTATGCCGTCACGCGGGACCGTTGAAAAGACGCTTCGCCACAGCCACCATGCATTCAGAAGCTTGTCAGCCGCTTCGGTCCAAGAGATGGTTCCTGCTTCGTTGCGTCCAATCACCATTCCACCGAGTCAGACCCAAGGTCTATACGGCGGAAAGATAGACAGTTAGAATCTGACAAGCAATCGCGACTCGCATCGGTTCAGGACGAAACTTTCCATGCGGCCATTCTGTCGCCGCTGACGGTCTGAATATGCGGAAATCGCCCTCGACCGATTCAGTCAAACGGAACGGAGAGCCGATGCCGATACCCGACTACCAGACCCTGATGCTGCCGCTGCTGAAGATAGCCGGTGACGGCAAGATACACACCAAGCGCGATGCGGTAGACGAACTCGCCCGGCAGTTTAGGCTCACTGAAGCGGAAAGAAAGGAACTGCTTCCAAGCGGCAAGCAAGAGATTTTCGATAATCGGGTTGGATGGGCACGGACCTACACCAAACATGCCCTCCTCATCGAATACGTTCAGCGCGGCCAGTTCCGCATCACCGACCGTGGCAAACAGGTGTTGGCGGAGAAGCCGGAGCGAATCGACAACGCCTTTCTTCGCAGGTTCCCTGAGTTTGTTGAATTCCAGAAACGTTCACGAACAGCAACATCAGAGCAGAACGAATGCGCTGTGTTGAATGTTGAAACAGATACCCCCGATGACTTGATGGCGACCGGCTACTTGAATCGGCGGAGGCAGATTGAAGAAGACGCGCTTGAGCGGGTGAAGCACTGTTCACCAGAGTTCTTTGAGCGATTGGTGGTAAAGCTGATTGCGGCCATGGGCTATGGCGGCACGTTAGCCGACGCTGGAAAGGCGATTGGCAAGTCAGGCGACGGGGGCGTTGACGGCGTTATCAAGGAAGACAGGCTCGGACTCGAGCAGATCTACATTCAGGCGAAGCGATGGGATGACGCGAGTGTTGGCCGTCCTGAGATTCAGAAGTTCGTCGGTGCCCTGCTTGGCAAACGGGCGCGGAAGGGGATCTTTCTTACAACGTCTACATTTACGAAGGACGCCCGCGAGTACGCCAGCAGCCTTGAAACGAAGGTCATTCTCATCGACGGTACGGAATTAGCTGCGTTTATGTTCGATTTCGAGGTCGGCATCTCTACTGAGAGCACCTACGTCGTCAAGCGCGTCGACAACGACTTCTTCGAGGATGATGCTGCATCACAGTAGGCAACCCCGCGTTTTTACACAAGCCGCTTGACGTCACCTTTTACCATCACTCAATTCGAGCAAGAGATTGTTGCTTGCAAGTTAAGGTGAGATTGAAATGACCACTCTTAACCGATCTGAGAGCGCAAGGCCTTCCCTAAACTGACTGAGGAAATTGTTGTCACAGTTCTGGCAGCTCGATGCGTAACCAAAGCAAAAAGAGGCCAGCGAGCAACTTCTTAGGGAAATGGGGTGTGCAGATGTTTTCAAAAGGTGTTTCCGGTTTTGCCATGTGCTGTTCAGCACTTTGTTGCGGCTTGTTATTCACAGGCTGTATGTCATCCAACTCCATGTCGGGTAGCTCTAGCATGATGGGTTCAACTCCGAGCGTTCTGAGTCAACTCACCGCCAAAGCGACGATTGGATCTACAGTCGATCCCGAGAATGGAGATAGCAATCCCTACGGCCTTGCCATCGCACCTGCTGCCTCAGGGCCTATCAACGCGGGAGACTTGATTGTCTGTAACTTCAACAACAGTTCAGGAACATCCGGCGCGGGAACGACCATAGAAGATCTCGCTCCCAATGCGGGCTCCATGCCGAAGAGGATTGCACAGAGTTCCAGCCTTGCCGGATGCGACGCTCTGGCTTTGGGCTCCACGGACAACATATGGGTTGCGGCCTATACAGCCAATGACAATCCAATTGTTGAACCTACGGGCACGGTCAAGTCCACTTTGGCGACCAGCTATTCCTGGGATCAGCCATGGGGGCAGATCTTCGCTTCTCCATCCACGACCAGTGGTATCACCGCAGATCCTACTTTTTATGTTTCCCAAGCCGCTAACGGATCGATCGTCGCCGTGCAAATCACGAGCACTGGCTTCGTCTTCAAGCAAATCGTCAGTGGTTTTCCCTCCACGGTGTCAAAACAATATGGCATCCTCGCGCCCGCTGGACTAACCTACGATCCGAACTCGGACACCTTATACATCATCTCCTCCGACACAAATTCGATCGTGGCGATCTCGAAGGTGTCCACCGTTCCGGCGAATGGAATCACCGTAGCGGCCAGCTCCATGAGCACGAGCTCCGGTGGCTACTACAGCTCGGGAACCTCGACATCCATGAGCCTGACCTTCAGCGGTCCGGCCGCCAGCCAGGCACGCGTGGTGTACTCAGGGATGCCGCTCAACTATCCGATCAGTTCCGCCTTGCTATATAACGGAGATTTGATTGTAGGCAATACCGGCGATAACAATATGGTGGAAATCAACCCGGCAACAGGCATGGAAGTTGGGACCATGTCCGTGGACAGCGGCAATGCGGGAGCTATCTTTGGCATCGCTACAGAAGGAACCAGCTTGGCCACGCAGAAGGTTTTCTTCAATGACGACAACTCCAACACGGTGGTGCAACTCAGCCAGGGCGCAACGGGTATGGCTCCGTAGTGACTCTGCCATCCATGCAGTTTTAGCTCGTGTGGTCGGGCGGCCCGGTTCCTTGCGAACCGAGCCGCCCTTTTCGTAGGTGACCATCCTGAAACGGGTCTACCGCGCCATCCGAAAGCCAAGAAGAGCGAACGAAAAGCCGCCTTTCTCGCGAACGCTCCGGCAGCGCAAGAACATGCCATGAGGGGCGTTTCGCAGAAGATAAAGGTGAGCGTCACCAGGAGGCAGAAAGAAAGGGCACAAGTTCCCGTACCCATGGGAGTTGGATGACCAGGCAGCAGACGATGGAGTCTTCGCGCCAAGAGAGCGGTTTGGCACCGATCCTGTGGAAGGTATGGATCTGATCCGGATCGCGAGAGATCGCGCGCTTTGTCAGCGATCGGCGCGTAGTTCGAGAGACGGTTTTGGGTATTTCGATGGCTTACCGGCGGGACAGGCAATGGGCGGAGCTGTGCCAGATGTCTCTTTGTGGATATGCGAAGACGCCGGGTGTTACCCGGCGTCCAGATCTTTGCCGCCAAAACGTTCATCCGGACTGGTGGATGTGGGATGCCCGAGCATTCTGCAGGCCCTCATCTCAAAAGCGGGATGTGGGCCGCCCGCGATTCCCGGCCATCCCTGACAGCAGCGGCCGCGTCCTGAAGCTGGGTCGATGGACCCGCAGTGGAAAGACTACAATCTGAGTGGCGGAGTTGCTGGCGGGAGTGATGAATACAAGCCTCTTCGAGTTATTCAAGATTGGAATCGGGCCTTCTAGTTCGCATACGGTGGGACCCATGCGCGCAGCGCTACGATTTGTGCGCGAGATGGCTGCGCAGGACAATTTTGGCTCTGCGCTGACGGTGGATTTATATGGGTCGCTGGCGCTGACCGGCATCGGTCACGGAACCGACCGCGCCGTGATGATGGGCCTGCTGGAGGAGTCGCCGGATACGGTAGATCTGGAGACCATCGATGCACGCCTGGAGTCCCTGCGGACCACCCGAACCCTGAAGCTCTTTGGAAAACATAGCGCGCGCTTTGATCCTGCCTTGGATCTGCACCTTCATCGCGATCAGATGTATCCGGACCCTGAGGTGGCGACGCATCCGAATGGAATGCGCTTTTCTTCCCGGGACCAGCAGGGAGATGTCTTGTTCGAGCAGGTGTACTACTCCATCGGCGGCGGTTTTATCCTCTCCGCCCCGGAGTTTGCGGCGGGCGCAAACGGCCTCCAGACCCGTTCTGTTCCCTACGCCTTCTCCAGCGCCAATGAGTTGTTGCACCTGGGCCGGCAGCATTGTCTTACGATCGCTGAGATGGTGTTGGCCAATGAGGTCGCGTTGCTCCAAGACCCGGAGATTATGCGCCGGATTGAGCGGATCCTCAGTCCTTTGCGGCCCGGGCAGGGCCCGGCTCCGACTCCAACCCGCCCAACGGTGGGTAGCCTCCCCGACCAGGAACTTATCGAGGCAGCCATCCTGGCTCTTTGGCAGGCGATGGAGGAATCGATCCAGCGCGGAATTCGAACTGAGGGAGTGCTTCCGGGTGGGCTTAACGTGCGACGGCGCGCTCCCGGGCTGGCGCGAAGGCTGGCGGAGATGAAAAAGAAGGATGTTGCCAGCGATCCGCTGGCCCCGCTGGACACCGTCACTATGGTGGCCATGGCGGTAAATGAAGAGAATGCTGCCGGGGGACGGGTGGTTACGGCGCCCACCAATGGCGCGGCAGGCGTGATTCCAGCCGTGGCCTACTACTATGTGCACCACGCAGCCGCTGCGCAGAGCCCCGAGCAACGCCGGGCGGGGCTGCTGCGGTACTTTTTGACGGCGGCTGCGATTGGGATTCTGTACAAAGAGAACGCCTCCATCTCCGGCGCAGAGGTGGGTTGCCAGGGTGAGGTAGGGGTGGCGTGCTCGATGGCCGCGGGCGGACTTGTTGCTGCCTTGAATGGCGACAATGCGACCGTGGCCAGCGCGGCCGAGATCGCCATGGAGCACAACCTGGGAATGACCTGTGACCCTATTGGAGGGCTGGTGCAGATTCCCTGCATCGAGCGCAACGGCATGGGAGGGGTGAAGGCGGTGAATGCGGCGCGTCTGGCGATGCATGATCAGGGAGAGCACAAGATCTCACTGGACCAGGTGATTGAGACCATGTACCGCACCGGAATGGATATGCAGTCACGGTATAAGGAGACCAGCCTGGCAGGACTGGCGCTGAATGTGATTGAGTGCTGATATCGAGGCCCATCTGCTGCCGGGCGGATGTTCGAGGAAGGCGAGCCCGCTTCAGGCGGGGCCGATGCGACCGGCGTCGATCCAGCAAGAGGTTGGAACCGTGAGCAGGCCAGCCACTGCATAGGTGTGGAAGAAGATGCGAAGCTGCTGCTCGAAGGCGGGGTAGCCGGGGTGGTCGGGCTTGGGAATGATGGAGAGGGATTGGGTCTGGCCGAGGAAAGATTCCCAGTCCAGGATCTGCTGGCCACGGATCTTGCCGCAGCCGTGATCGGCGGTGAGGACCTGGTGGAGGTTCTCGTGAACGCGATAGCCAGCGCGGACGTAGGCGTAGTCAGTGCCGTGCGTGATGAGGAGATCTTCAAAGGCTATGGATTGCGGGGAGTCATCTTTGGCCCGGCCTAGGAGACCAGCACCAGCCAGCCGCCAGGTTGGAGGATGCGCCGGAATTCGAGCAGAGCGCGCGGAACGTCGAACCAATGGAAGGCGCGGCCGGCGGCCACTACGGCGACGGAGTTGGCGACGAAGCCAGTGTCTTCCGCAGTGCCTTTGCGAACCTGGAGACGCGGCCAGTCAGCTCCGAGTTGGCTGCAGGCGCTGCGCATCTCACTGTTGGGCTCGATCGCCTGCGCCGGATTGCCATTGGAGAGAAAGACCTCAGAGAGCATGCCTGTGCCGGCTCCAATGTCGGCGACCGGCCACTCCGGTTGCAGGCCGCACCAGGTCTTCAGACCATCCAGAATCATCTCTCCGGGATAGCGCAGACGGTAGCGGCCATAGAGAGCGGCTCGCCCCGTGAAGCGGTCGATACGGTCCATGCCTCGATGATATTCTCGGCTTGATATGGTGGTCGCATGACATCGATCCAGTCGCAGAGAGCTGGGGCAAGAACGCATGACCGGCGGCTTCTGGGGTTCGTGGTGGTGAGCCTGCTGCTGGCCAATGTGGGACAATGGGCGCTTTGCCGGGCGTTGCATCTGGGCAATCCGGGAAATATGATTCCCGATCTCACGGCGTTCTTCCACGTTCGGCAGTGGACGGACTCCTGGCTGCCGATGATGAAGTCGCTCGATTACTTCCGGGCGCACCCCACCCTGCCGATCTACGACGCCAAGCTGTATGACACGCTCATCTACTCCCTGGCCAGTGAACTGCCTCTGGTGGCCATGCGCAAGCTGGGTTTGAGCGATGCAGCCATGCTGCGGACCTTGGCGGTTCTTTCCTTTGCGGCGGTGTGGGGTGTGGCGACCGCTTCCATTGCGATGGGAAGATGGCTGCTGCGGCAGCGGGGTGCAGAGATGACCTGGCCGGCGGCGCTGGCTGTGGTGTTGGCTACCCTGGGATGCTATCCGTTGCTCAAGGGGTACTCGCTGGGCAACGCGCAGACCTTCCTGTCGTTGGGATTTACTCTGCTTCTGCTGCTATGGACCACCGGCTACGAAGCTTGGGCCGGCGCGGTGGCCGCTATGCTGACGGCGGTAAAGCCGCAGTTTATTCTGCTGCTGGTGTGGATGCTGGTGCGAAGACGATGGGGCGCGGCAAGGGCGTTTCTGGCTTGCGCAGCGCTGTTGCTGGCGGCTTCGGTGGCCGTATTTGGTTGGCGCAACAATCTGGACTATCTGCGCGTGCTGGCTGGATTGAGTCACAAAGCGCAGTCCCACTACGCCAACCAGTCGATGTTTGGCACGATCAACCGCATGATCTTCAACGGCGAGAATCTGCTCTACCATCCGTACGTCTACACACGCTATATTCCTTGGGTCTATGGGGTCACGGTGGCCAGCTCGCTCTTTCTGGTGGGCTTGGCTCTGCTCTATCCGTGGAAGACCTGGAGAGGAACAACGGCGGATCTGGCGGTGATGGGGATTGTCTCGGTGGCCGCCTCCCCCATGGCCTGGGAGCACCATTACGGAATTGTGCTGGGGATTGCGGCCTGGGCGTGGTTTGCCCATGCCTGCTGGTGGACTCGTCCTCCATGGATGCTGGCCGTTGCGGCCTTCCTCTGCTTGAACTTTCTCCCCGCCTTCAACTACCTGGCAAATCTGCGCGGGTGGAATTTGTTGCAGTCCTATCTTTACATCGGAGCCCTGATGCTGATGGGATGGCTGATGCGGCTGAGCAGCAACACGCAGAAAACACCGGCGGAGCCAAGGGACTGCGGGTAGGGAAGCCCTGGGTGACGGAATGGCCCGGTGCAATGAGAGGTGTCCGTGCTGGACCGGGCGGTATGAAGAAACGCGGTTCCGATGGGGTGCTCGATTTTGGCGGGAACCTTGACATCCTGCAGGCCCACATCGCTGAGCAGGAAGATGCGGGACGCGCCTCGGCACCCAGCTCCTGCGATCAAGCCGTTCAGCGACCTTGGCCGGGCGGCAGCACTGGGTTCTGGGCGCGCCACAAAGCCCCAAGCAGAGGATCGACGACGCCTTCCCGGACATGGATGGCTGGAAACTCGGAACGAATATCAGCCACAAGGGCCTCGCGGACGGGTGGAACCTTCTCCATGATGGAGCCGGTCAGGGCCACGCTGGGGAGTTCGGCTTTGCGGCCGGAGCCGGCAGCAGCGGTTGCCGCATACACCTGACGGATCACCAGGCGAACCAGCCAAGCCAGCTCCTTGCCTTGCTGGCGAAGGACCTCAGAGGCAACCGCATCTCCCTTTCGCGCGCAGTCCAGAAAGACTTCGGTGAGGCGAGAGAAATCGGGTGCAGGCCGGGCGTTGGCGGCTTCCACCAGCAGTCCCAGGGAGGGTACTTCCCAGAAAGCCATGATGGCGTCCAGAAGCAGTGTCGAGCGGCCTTCGTCGCGAGCCATAAATACGGCGCGCAGGCCTTCGTGGCCGATACGGTGGCCCGAGCCTTGGTCGGCAAGTTCAGGGCCCCAGCCTCCTGCGGTGACAACGGAGCCATCCGGTCGTCGCCCGGCCACATTGGAGCCCGTACCGGCCATCGCAAGCACGCCGATTCCGCCGTGGAAGGCGGCATCTAATGCGATCTCGACATCTCCGAGCAGGAGCAGATCGCCTGAGACGCGGGCAGAAAAGGCTTGCCGCAGCCAATCCGTGACTAGAGGAACCGTCTCTCCGGCGGTTCCGACGCAGGTGCGGGTGATGGCTCGCATCGAGACGCCGCTTCTGGCCGTGAGCTCGTCCAGCGCCTGATCCAGGTTGGCAGCAGCCGAGGAGGCGTCCGTGCGCATCCGTTTGATGGTTCCGGTCCGGGTGCGGCAAAGCTCAGCAGATTCATCAGCCAACAGATAATCGGTCTTGGTGCCGCCTACGTCAACGGCTAAGAAGAACGCCATGCAATCAGTCACTCCAACGCTCAGGGCTTTCGGACTTCGCCGCTGTTCCGCTACTCTGCCAACACCGCTTTGGTCAGGTTTCTGGGGTTGTCAACATCAACTCCGTTGTTGGTGGCCATCCAGTAGGAGAAAAGCTGCAATGGTATGGTCTCACAGATGGCCAGCACAGGCTCGCGAACTTGCGTCACAGGGATGGTGTGGTCGGCCAGAGCGGAGACGGTCTTGTCGCCTTCATTGGCGACGGCCAGAATGCTGGCTCCTTGCCGGCGCATCTCTTGCATGAGATGAATTACCCGGTCGTAGCGCAGGATCGAGTCCGGGGCTGCCCAATCCACGGTAGCCATCATCACCAATGGCGTGGCGGGGGAGACCAGAGCATTGGGGCCGTGTTTCAACTCCCCGCTCGGGTAGCCTTCCGCGTGCAGATAGGCGGACTCCTTCAGCTTCAGAGCTCCTTCGCGCGCAATGGGGTAGTGCAATCCACGGCCAAGGAACAGGAAGTTCTTTGCGGTGCGGTAACTGGCTGCGATCTGGCGAACCAACTGCTCCCAACCGCGGAGTTGGGTCTCCACCAGGCTGGGAAGAGCTTCCATCTCCGCCAAACGCATCCTGATCTCTGCGGCGTCGAGCGTCTTCCGCGCCACGGCGCTCATCAGTGCCAGAAGATACAGGTTAAGCAACTGAGCGGTGAAGCTCTTGGTGGCGGGAATCGCGCGCTCCCGGCCGGCCAGGGTTGGGAAGGAGACGGTAGCTTCCCGCGCCATCGTGGATCCCTCCACGTTGGTGATCGCCAGAGTCTGATTGCCCACTGCTTTGGCTTTGCGCAGAGCGGCTAATGTGTCAGCGGTCTCGCCGGATTGGGAGATCACCAGAAGGGCGCTGTTGGTCAAGCCCTTCTCAGGACGGTAAGAGTACTCACTGGCGTACTCCACATCCACCGGGATGGAACTCAGATCTTCCACCAAGAGTTCGGCTAGAAGCCCGGCGTGGCGGCTGGAGCCGCTGGCGGCGATCACGATCTTGGTGCGCACACGCCCCAGCCAGTCAATGATGGCCGAGCAGGTTTCGGTGCGAAGGTGCCCGTCCGCAACGTAGTGCTGGATGGTGGCCAGCAAAGTGTCGGGCTGTTCGTAGATCTCGCGTAGCATCCAATGAGCAAAAGGTGCGGGCTTGAGAGGGGAAGATGTTGACACTATGCGTCTCTTTTGAGATTAAAGTGATTGTTTACCCTTTATGTGATCAGAATACGGTACATTTCAGAGAGCCGCAAGCAGCCACTCCCTTCGGATCGATATCCTGACGCTGAACTCGACGAGGGCCGGGATCCGCTCGGCTGGAGTTGTGGGCTTTCTCTCTCTGATTCGGTAATGTTTCCTTATGTCTACAAAGACGGATGTTCGTAGCGATCGCATCATGAAGGCTCTTTTGAGGGCAGGGGATATCTCTGTACAGGAGCTTGTGGACCAGCTTGGGGCCTCTGCGCCGAGCATTCGCAGAGACCTGGCGAAGCTGGAAAGACGCGGTCTTGTCCTGCGCACGCATGGCGGAGCCACCCTGGTGGAGCCGCTGCTGTATGAGCCGTTTCGGCACGATACCTCATTTCAGGCCCGGGAGTTGCGCTCCGTGGAAGCCAAGCGGCGGATTGGAGTGGCGGCCAGCGAGCTGATTGGAGAACACGAGACGATCGGCCTGACGGCCGGCACCACCACAACGCAGATTGGCCGCTCGCTGCGGCACCGCCGCGGCATCTCAGTGATTACCAATGCGGTGAATATCGGGATGGAACTGTGCAATCAACCGGCGATCAAAACCATGCTGACGGGTGGGACGCTAGCCTGGGCGTGGACCTTTGCCCTGGCCGGGCAGCCGGCGCTCAACTTCCTGCGCGAGATCTATCTGGACAAGGCCTTTATTGGCATCACCGGCTTTGATCTGGAGCGCGGGGTGACGACGTTGGAGGCCGAAGAGGCGGCGGTCTCCCAGGCGATGATACGCAACGCAAAAAAAGTGATTGTCGTGGCGGATTCAGAGAAGATGGGAGAGGTCAGCCCTGCACTGATCTGCCCCATCTCCTCCGTCCACATGCTGGTCTCGGATTCCAAGCTGCCTCGCCAGATGCAGGATGAGTTGACGGCACGGGGAATTGAAGTGGTTCTAGCCTGAACTTCAGGCTATTTTTGCGTCTCGGTCGAGGAAGAAACCGGCCCTGGAATGCCTAGGGTCGATGCCGCCGGCAGGTGGTGGGTTTGATAGGCTTCGTCCATGGCGGCGCTGATCTGCTCTCCGCGTTGCTGCCAAAGCTGAATCCGCAGGTCGTAGCGCACCATGACGTTGTCTAGCCAGTAGGGGCGGTTTTCCGTCAACCAGGTTTGGCGATAGAGCGTTTTGAGCAGAGAGTAGCCATCGCGCAGATCCTGACATTTGCCGTTATTGCTGCTGATTTCATCCAGGGCATTACCGACAATCCTTCTCTTGGAGGGATCCTTTTGCAGGGCGTAGGCTTGAGCGTAGCCGTTGCGAATCTCATCGGACAACTGAAACTTGAGGCCGATGAAGTCGATGCGGCGGGCGCCCAGTTCCATGGCCAGAAGCGCGTTCTTTTCTCGCAGCGAGGGCTGGCTGGCCAGGGCTGTTTCGATCAGATTGACGGCAGCTTCCGCATGCAGGCGTGCGGCGGGAATGTTGGCGCGCAATTTGTCGCCTTCCTGAATGCCGGCCGGGCTCCAGGGATCCAGCCAAAAGACGCGATCGCTGATGTCGATCAGATTCTCGGCGGCGATGATCTCAGCCATGGCTTGGTTGATGCGTCCTGACGAATCTCCAAAGAAGACGGGGCCGAAGGATGCCTGGTAGGCGGCAGCGTCCGCTTTGCCCGGCTGCCATCCAGCAGCGGCTCCAAACAGCACGCCAAACCAGTCTTCATTGAAGAGGCCCTCGCCGTCGTCATTCCATACCGTGGTCAGGACGCCAGTGCTACCCAGACGCTGACCGGCCGCGACAAAGCCGGAGATGTTATCCATGGCGGTGCTTTCGTTGGGAAAGACCAAGTTCCAGTTGGCGTCGCCTGGAGCCACCCAGGTCTCCAAACCCTGATTCTTGAAGGGAAGAATGTCGTGGTCGTAGCTGTTTTCGTGCCAGTAGATCCATGGGATGGCGATCATGTCCTTGGGAATGCCGGGAATCGCGGAAGGATCTGAGTCGCCAATGTCGCCCCAGAAGAGCAAGCGCCGGTGAAGCGGGGCCAGCGTGCTATGAATGGAAGCGAGGAAGTCGGCATAAACCGGGCCAAGGCCGCGTTGATTGACGGCGGGTTGGGTGCGGCCCAAACCCAGTTCAAACGTCTCATCGGCTCCAATGTGCAGAAAAGGGCTGGGGAAATCTGCCGCGATCTGGGTAAACCAGTCCTTGATGAGGGGGAGCGATCCGGCCTGTCCCGGCGCCAGCACATAGCCGTGCGGCGTCTCCGCTTCATCAGCGTACTTCTCATATTCCAGAACGTGGTGAACGTGGCCGAAGGCCTCCTGTTCAGGCACAATCATGATGTGTAGACGGCTGGCGAAGGCCACCAGTCGCCGGGCCTGATCCCGTGTCAGAGCTCCGCCGGGAGGCGCGGCGAGGGGGTCGTCAGCGTACTGAAGATTGTTTTCAAAGTAGGGGGAGTAAAGATTCACTTTGTGGGCCGCAAAGACTTCAAGCTGATGCTTCATGAATTCCATCGTGGGAAATGGGCCGCGCGAGAGATCGTCGTCCTCGCCACGGTACTTCATACTGGGCCAGTCAAGAATCCTGGCCATCCACATGGAGGGCACGCCGTTGCTGTCGTCGATGAGCTGCTTGAGGGTCTGAACTCCGTAAAACACTCCGGCTGAGGTTTCACCAATAATGTCCACGGTGGTGCCGCCGCGGGCGTTCTTGCGCGAGAGCAGGATGTACCCTTCATCGCGCATGGCTGGGTCAAAGCTGAGCTGGCTTTCCGAGAGGATCTGTCGCGCCTGGCTCGATGCGGAGCGCAGAAGCGTCACCGTCAGATCCGTGGTTCCGGCTGCGGGGGTGATGACAATGCCGCGCCGACGTAGCGTCTGGCTGAGATCTGCGGCGGCGAACAAGTCCTCGGCATTGCCTCCGGGAACCACCACATTGGCTGCACGGACAGGGACCAGGCCTTGGATCCGGATCTGCTTGGGTTGGGGAGAAAGCATGGGGCCTGCGGCCATGGAACTCTGGGCCAGGGCTGGTGCGGACTGGCTGAGCGCGAAGATCAGCAGCGTTGCCAGTAAGGAACGCAGAAAGTTGGGACGCTGGGCAAGGTGTCCGCGCCGGACCGGTGCGAGAAGCGGCATAAGCGTGATTCCTCCTATAAATCGACTATTGTATGTTGAAATATGGGTAGATTGATTATTTTATGTTGAATCGCGCAAATTTTTGAGCTATTTTTGGGGTGTAAGTGTAATTTCGTCTTTTGCTCTCGGCTTGGCGCATGCAAAGCTTGGCGCCTGCAAAGTTGGAGTCCGTCCTCCTCCTCGGTAAGCCGGTAAGGTAGAGACTCCCAAGGATTCTTCGCCACGGTGACCCTTTGGAGATAGCGAGATATGGGAACCAAAAAGAGCCGGACGAAGGCCGGGATGGATGAAGAACGGTAAATATGACGAAGCAGATTACCGCAAGAAGATTGATTACCGATACGGGTGAGTTGGCGTATCCGATTGTGTCCATTGACGACGGCAAGATCGTCAGCGTGGAAGAAGGACCGCAGAATCGCTCGACCGAGACGCTGACGGCAGCGTTCTTCGAGATTCATGTCCATGGCGCTCGTTCATTTGACTTTATGGTGGCCGATCAGGAAGGGATTGCAGAAGCCGGACGCTTCCTGGCCTGTCATGGAGTAGGACATTACTTTCCCACTACCGTGACCGCTCCGCTGGATCTGACCTTGAAGGCGCTGGAACGCCTTGCGGATGCGATCGAGCGGCCGCCGGCTCATGCTTCCGGGGCAGCGGTGGCCACGCCCATGGGGATCCATCTGGAAGGACCATTTGTCTCCCATGCCAAGCGTGGAGTTCATCCCGAGGCGAGCCTGCAGGAGCCGAGCATCGAGTTGTTTGAGCGCTTCCAGACCGCGGCGCGAGGGCACATTCGGCTGATCACCCTGGCTCCCGAGCTGCCGCATGCCCTGGAGTTGATCGAGCACGCGACCGGCCAGGGGGTGCGCATCTCCATGGGGCACAGCATGGCTACGGAGGCGCAGACGCTGGCAGGAATTGCCGCAGGCGCCAGGAGTTCGACGCATCTGTTCAATGCGATGCGAGCGCTGGACCATCGCGAACCGGGTATTATCGGCACACTCCTGGACCGTGATGACATCTATGCCGAAGCGATCTGCGATGGAGTCCATGTACACCCGGCTGTCATCCGAATGTGGCTAAAGATGAAGGGTGAGGAACGGGCGATCCTGGTGACCGATGGCATTTCGGCCACCGGCGTTCCAGAGGGCGTCTATACCCTGGGCGACCTCAATGTCGTGGTGAAGGATGGGGTTTGCATGTCCGGCGAAGCGCTTGCCGGCAGTGTTCTCACCATGGATCGCGCAGTGGCCAACCTGCAGCGGTTTACAGGAGCCTCACTTGGATCCGCGGTGCGGTTGGCTTCGCGTAACCCAGCTCGGCTGATGGGAATGACCCACCTGACTCAGATTGCGCCCGGGGCTCCGGCGAACTTCAACCGCTTTGATGCGAGCGGCCGCCATATCGGGAGCATTATCCATGGGCGGCAGGCAGAGTAGCGAAGCTGGAAGCCAAATGGGGTCCCAGGAGGGGACTTCCTCAGCGGGTTGGTTCGTTTCTCGGATCCGTCCTCTCTGCCCCAAGCCTGCGGAGGCGCAAGCCACGATGCGCGCTCAGCTTTGTTCAACCATTTCACTGGAGGAAAGGATTGCGATAAAGATGCAGAGAACAAAGATCGTAGCCGGCGCCGTTCTTTGGCTGAGCGCCATCCCAGCGTGCGCGCAGAAGACGGAGTTTTGGGTTGGGAATCAGGATGCTTCCGTCGCGTCCTTTCTCGCGCACAGGGACAAGATCGACATCATCTCGCCTACCTGGTACCACTTTGACCAGAACGGCCTGGTGAGCGGCGAACCGCAGCCGGTGATTCTCAAGGCAGCTAAGGAGGCGCACCTAACGATTATTCCTCTTTTCGCGCTTTTCAATCACCAACAACTTCACATTCTGGTCGGGGATGAAAAAGCCCAGGACGCGCTCATTCAGTCCATGCTTCGAGAGTGCCGGAACCATGGCTACAACGGTGTGAATCTAGATATTGAGGACGTCATGTGGACGGATCGAGATGGCCTCTCCGCGATGGTGAAGAAGATCGCAGACGCACTTCACCAGCAGCATCTCCAGGTACAGATCGATGTAGTTCCCAACGCGCCCGGATACCCAGGAGCTTCCGGGTTTAGCACCTGGATCTTCCAGGAGTGGCGCGGTGCCTATGATCTCAAGGCTTTGGCCCAATCCGTCGATCTCATCTGCCTAATGACCTATGACCAAAGCACCCACTGGACCGTTCCCGGCCCGGTGGATGGATGGACATGGACCAAGCAAAACATCGATTATGCGCTTCAGTTCGTTCCTCGCCACAAGCTGTCTTTGGGCATAGCCCTCTACGGGTATCACTGGTATACCGGCGATCCCGGATTCAACGGCAAAGACCACACCCCCAACCCGACGGCAGATTACATCTCCGAGCCGGCGGCCATCCACTTGCGCGACACCTGGGGCGGCAAGACCCAATGGGATGCGGTGGAACATACACCCTGGTTCTACATCGACCGCGATCAGATGCGGGAGTGGGTCTTCTACACCGATCAGCGCGCCTTCATGGATCGATTCAATCTTGCCAAACAGTACGGAATCCAAGGAGTCTGCGCCTGGGATCTGGGGGATGAAGACCCCGCTATCTGGGCTGCAATACCCGCTCAACGCTGACAGCTTTGCTACGGTTGATCGGCAGCATCCGGCCAACCGTAGCACTTTGCGAAGCTACAATGACAATCTGCGCTGTGGTTAGCGGCTTCGGTTGACGAAGGCTCTGTATTCGGCCGATTCCTGGACGCTCTCACGCGGCATGCGAAGGGATGAGATGAGCAGTTTGTGGGGTGCTGAAGTCGGGCGCAGCCGGGGGAGAATCATCCGCACTGCTAGCGTGGCGCTGATCTGCATCTGCTCCATGGTGTGCCAGGCGCAGATCGGCGCGGGGGCCAGTTTGGAGCCTGCCTCGGCTCCATTGCAGATTCACGGCAAAGAGTTCCTCTTGCGGGGGAAGCCTTTCCAGATCCTCTCTGGCGAGATCGAATATGCTCGGATTCCGCGCGCGGACTGGCGTGACCGGTTGCGCAAGATCCGAGCGATGGGTTTGAACACTATCACCGTCTATGTCTTCTGGAACCTGCACGAGACCCGTCCGGGCGTCTTTGATTTCAGCGGCCGGAAGGATGTTGCGGAATTTCTTCGCGAGGCGCAGCAGCAGGGGCTTTATGTGGTGCTGAGACCGGGCCCCTATGTTTGCGCGGAATGGGATCTGGGCGGTTATCCTGCGTGGTTGCTGAAGCAGAGTCTGACTCCGGGCTCGACAGAGCCGGCAGTTCTGTTACGCAGCCCGCAGCCGGCGTATCTCGCCGCAGTGCGGCGCTGGATGAACCGTCTGGGTCAGGAACTGGCTCCGCTCCAGGCCAGCCGTGGAGGTCCGATTCTTGCCGTACAGGTGGAGAATGAGTACGGCTCGTTCGATGTCCAGCAGAATGGCCCGGCGTATCTGGATCAGATGCTGAAGATCGTCCGCGATGCAGGATTTGGGCAGTCGCTGCTCTATACCGCCGATGGCGGCCAAGAGCTTGCGGGTGGCTCGATTCCGGGCCTGCTGGCAGGAATCGACTTTGGCACGGGCCAAGAGCAGCATCAGATCCCTCTGCTGCAGAACTTTCAGCCGGATGCCCCGGTCTACATCGCCGAGTACTGGGATGGGTGGTTCGATCACTGGGGAGAGAAGCACCACACTGCGAGCGCCGCCGTGGAGGTACGCGAGGTTCGCGAGGCGATCGAAAAGGGCTATTCCATCAGTCTGTATATGGTGGATGGAGGGACGAGCTTCGGCTGGATGAACGGGGCAAACTGGGGCAAAGGAAGATATGAGCCGGATGTCTCCAGCTACGATTACGATGCACCCATCGATGAGGCCGGCAGGCCACGGGCCAAGTACTTCGCCCTGCGCTCCATGATTGCAGCGAGCACACATCGCAAGTTGCCGCCGGTACCCTCTTCCGCACCGATGCTCAAGGGCATCCATCTTACCCTGACTCGCTCGCAGTCGATTTGGGCGGTGCTTCCCAGCGCTGTCAGCAATGACGAACCTCAGTCCATGGAGGAGCTGGGGCAGAGCTACGGGGACATCTTGTACAGGACGACGATCGGTCCGGGAAGGCCGGCGACCGATGGTGGAAAGGGAATACAGCCCGCAGACGTCTTGCAGCTTGACCGGCTGCATAGCTATGCACGCGTCTATGTGAACGGCAATCTGCAGGGAGTGATTGACCGTAGGTTGGGGCAGAAGGAACTTCGCCTCTCCGTGCATGCAGGCCAACGATTGGATCTGCTGGTGGAAAACTCCGGACGGATCAACTTTACCGCCAGGATCCGTGGAGAAAGAGCGGGAGTTCTGGGTGAGGTTCGTCTGAATGGCAGACCGCTGCGGAAGTGGAAGATGGTGCCGTTGCCGCTGGATGAGCCGCCCGCGAGTGGCTATCTTGAGCGCGGCTGCAAGCGGGGCCCATGCTTCTATCAGGGAACCCTCAGGCTCAGCGCTGTCGGAGATTCCTTTCTTACGACCGGATCGCTGGGCAAGGGCGTCGTGTGGGTCAACGGCCGTCTGCTGGGCAGATTCTGGGACATTGGCCCCATGGGGAGCCTGTATCTTCCAGGAGCATGGCTGCACCCGGGCGCAAACACCGTCGTGGTGATGGATTGGAATGGGGAAGCGGAGGCGGTGTTCGGTTTGGACGATCATCCCGTCTATCGAACCCCGGCTGGCACCCCGCTTTCGCCTGCGCTGCAAAAGGACCGGAAGATCTTCGGCGATCCATCCAGACACTCAAGCTCGTGAGCTGCGCGCGCGAGTGACGGACAAGCGGAAGGAGCGCACGGGAAAGCTCCCCTCGTCGAGAGCATCGAAGACGCCCGTGCGAATCCTGCCGGATGCCTGGTGAAGTCTCCCTTTTGATCCGCCAATCCGTGCGGATCCGCCTTGGCTTTCCGCGCGATTCGTCGGGGCAGAGTGATGTAAAATAGAAGCTTGGCGGAATCCCGCCGCATGAACACTGAGGACTCCAGATACATGGCGAAGCGCCGCGGTAATCCCAACTGGGGTAAGCCGGAGCCGATCGGCCCGGTGGTGCCCACCATCACATCGTTTGAACAGGTGGTCAAGGAGTACAAGCTGACTCCTGACCAATACGTCCGTTCCACCCGTCTTCGCGAGTGGGCCCGGCGGAACAAGAACTCCAAGTACATCCCTGAAGCTCTGCTTGAAGCCTGGGGCTTTGAGATTGAATCCACTCTTTAAGACTGGCTCGACCTCTTCAGGATCCACAACACTGGTTTGGGGTACAGAGTCGAAAGACATCCACCTCTTATGTCTGACCGAGCCGCTGGATTCGTTACAATCCCCGAAGCTCTTGACGAGCTCAGGGCTGGACGAATCATTATCTTGATTGACGATGAGGACCGTGAAAACGAAGGTGACCTCACCGTGGCGGCGGAGTTTTGTACCCCCGAAGTCATCAACTTCATGGCCCGTTTCGGAAGAGGTCTGATATGCCTTACCTTGACCGAAGAGCGCGCAGACTATCTGCGCCTTGGCCCGATGACCAAAGATAATACCTCGCGCTTTGGCACGGCGTTTACCGAGAGCATCGAGGCGCGCGAGGGTGTAACGACGGGGATTTCGGCGGCGGATCGTGCGCGTACGATCCAGGTCGCGATCAGCCCGAACTCCTCCCCGGACGATTTGGCTCGCCCCGGCCATGTTTTTCCGTTGCGCGCTCGCAAGGGTGGCGTTCTGGTACGTGCCGGTCAGACGGAGGCATCCGTGGATCTAGCGCGCATAGCCGGGTTGGTGCCAGCCGGTGTGATCTGCGAGATCATGAACGAGGACGGCACCATGGCTCGGGTGCCGGATCTGATCGAATTCTGCAAGATTCATCATCTCAAGATGGTCACGGTCGCCGATCTCATCCGCTACCGGATGTCCAACGAACGTTATGTCCATCGTGTGGCGGAAGGCGTGCTTCCCACGGAGTACGGCGAATTCCGAATGATCTCCTATGAGAGCGACATTCAAGCCGCCCAGCTTGGCTGTGGAGATGAAGCCCATCTGGCTCTCACCTTTGGCGACGTGACGCAGGCTGCCCTTTCCGGCCTTCCGGTACTGGTCCGCGTCCATGCCCATTGCCTTGCGGGCAACGTATTCGGGTCGTCGTTGTGCGACTGCCGGGCGACAGTGGACGCTAGTCTCCGGGAGATCGCCAAGGCTGGCTGTGGAGCTCTCATTTATCTGCACCATACCCAGCGCGGCTTTTTGACGGATGCCGCGGCCAATCCTGCGCGGCTGGGCATCCACCGGAACAAGCGCTCCACCACCGATGATGGGGCAGAGAACTCAAACGAGAGGGTCCTTCGCCATGTTGGCCTTGGGGGCCAGATCATCTCCGATCTGGGCATTCACAAAATTCGCCTGCTGACCAACCATCCCAAGCACGTCCCTGCCTTGCAGGGTTTCGATATTGAGATCGTTGAGAGCGTCCCAATCGATCTGAGCCTTCATCCTTTGCGGACGATGTAGCGGAGATCGAGGCCGGACGCCGGACGATGGGTTTTCAACCGCCTTCGGCGATGGGATTATCAGGCTGCGCTGCAGAAAAACCAACCCCTGACGTCATGCATCTGAGGACCGCGTCAAGGTGCAAGGCGAGCGCGAGGCGACGCTGGCGGCCAAAAGGAAGCGGGCGGCTGTGCGTGGGCGAGTGTACGAACGTTTTTATGTTCGAGGATGTTTTCGATCCCTAAAGAAGTCTCGGTAGCAGCGTCCCAGCGCGCTTGTTGACCTTATTGATCTGGCATGGAAGGAATGCGATTATGCGGCATAGGCGACATCTTTCTGGCCGAAGTAGTTTTCGACTCGATCAGGCTGTTTTTGGATGCTGCGCAGAGCGCCGATGGCGGTGCGCGTCAGCGCCATCTTCGTTCTAGGCGGGGCGGCCTTGGTGAAGCTCTGCTTCAGGTCGGCGTTGAGCAACTCGTCCTGGTTTAACTCCGGCGAGTAACTTGGCAGATAAAACACCGCGATCTTCTCCGTGTT
>JAJYZE010000259.1 GCA_021800195.1 Acidobacteriota bacterium | reverse complement strand
GCGCAGAAGTTCGGCGGAACAGCCGTCAAGTATGCTCAGGATCATGGCTTTACCGTACTGCTGAATGAGGGTGCCGCGCAGGGGCTTCCCACCGTCCTGTGGTGGCAGCAGGAGACAGATATCACACAAGCCGTGGTTAACGCCTACAACGCCGCCTCGGGGGTAGCCCCGTTGCCGCCGCCGGCTCCCACGCCGCAGCACGCTGCTCCGACCGGAGCTCCGCGATAATAACAGCGAAGAAGAAGCCGGCTTTGCGATGAAGGGAAAGGAGGCCGGAAGGTCTCCTTTCTCTTTGCTCCTTGTTTGCTTCCTGTCCTATCTGCGCCGGGCCCGGCAAGTCTGCTTGTTCTTCCCCGGCAGAACTCCTTGCTGCTTCGCGGGGCGAGAGTCTTGCTGCCGCCTCCGCTCTCCTTACTCCTCCCCGACTTTGAGGACCGCCAGAAAAGCCTCCTGCGGAATATCCACCTTTCCGATCCGCTTCATCCGCTTCTTGCCCTCCTTCTGCTTCTCCAGCAGCTTTCGTTTGCGGCTGATGTCCCCGCCATAACACTTGGCGATGACGTTCTTGCGCAAGGCGGAGACCGTGGATCTGGCGATGATCTTGGATCCGATCGCCGCCTGAATCGCCACCTCGAACATCTGCCGCGGGATCAGCTCGCGCATCTTCTCCACCAGCGCTTTGCCGCGTTCGTAGGCCGAGTCGCGATGCACGATCATGGACAGGGCGTCCACCGGATCGCCGCCGATCAGAATATCCATCTTCACCATGGGCGAGATCCAGGCACCGGCCAGGTGATAGTCCAGCGAGGCGTAACCCCGCGAGACGGACTTCAACCGGTCGTAAAAGTCGAGCACGATCTCATTGAGGGGCAGCTCGTAGGTGAGCATCACTCTGGTTTCGGTCACATACTCAAAGTTCTGCTGCCGACCTCGTTTCTCCTCCACCAGCTTCAGGATCCCTCCCACGTACTCCTCATTGGTGAGGATCTTGGCGGTAATCACCGGTTCCTCGATCTGCTCGATCTCGGTGCTCTCCGGCCAGCGCGAGGGGTTGTCCACCTCCAGCACGGACCCATCTGTCATGGTGATCCGGTAGCGCACCCCGGGAGCGGTGGTGATCAGGTCCAGGTTGTACTCCCGTTCCAGCCGCTCCTGGATGATCTCCAGATGCAGCAGTCCGAGGAAGCCGCAGCGGAAGCCAAAGCCCAGAGCCACGGAGGACTCCGGCTCGAAGCTAAATGAGCTATCGTTCAGGCGCAGCTTCTCCAGCGCATCCCGCAACAGCGCATGTTCGTGCGAGTCCACGGTGTAGAGGCCGGCGAAGACCATGCTCTTGATGTCTTCGAATCCGGGCAGCGCTTGCGCGCAAGGGCGGTCGGCATGGGTGATGGTGTCGCCCACTTTGGTGTCCGCTACGTTCTTGATGGTGGCCACAAAGAAGCCCACCTCCCCGGCGCTGAGTTCGCCCAGTTCCACCGGTTTGGGCGTCATCGCGCCCATCGACTCGATGTCGAACTGCTTCCCGTTGGACATGATTCGGATCCGGTCTCCCTTACGCAGCCGGCCATTGATGATTCTGGCCAGCACGATCACGCCGCGATAGGCGTCAAACCAGGAGTCGAAGATCAGCGCCTGGAGCGGTGCCTCCGCGTTGCCTGTGGGTGGCGGCAGCAGCATGACCACGGCTTCCAGAATGTCGGCCACATGCAGTCCGGTCTTTGCGCTGACGGCAACGGCATCCTGAGCCGGCAGGCCCACCGATTTTTCGATCATCTCCTTGGTGCGTTCAATATCCGCGCTGGGCAGGTCGATCTTGTTGATGACGGGAATGATCTCCAGGCCATGGGAGATGGCGAGGTAGGCGTTGGCCAGCGTCTGAGCCTCCACGCCCTGCGAGGCGTCCACCACCAGCAGCGCCCCCTCGCAGGAGGCCAGAGAGCGCGAGACCTCATAGCTGAAGTCCACGTGTCCGGGCGTGTCAATCAGGTTTAGCTGATAGGTCTCGCCATCCGAAGCGGTGTACGTCATGCGCACGGTGTGAGCCTTGATGGTGATGCCGCGCTCACGCTCCAGATCCATGGCGTCCAGCACCTGGGCCTGCATTTCGCGCGAGCTCAGGCTTCCGGTCAGCTCCAGCAGTCGGTCGGAAAGAGTCGATTTGCCGTGGTCGATGTGCGCGATGATCGCGAAGTTGCGGATATGAGATGGATCCATGGAGAGTGAAGCCGGGCACGCCGGCGGGCAATGTCTGCGCGCCGGGGTGGAATGGGATGTACAGACTCCATCTTAACATCCGCTGCTCGGGCATCCGAGGTCCCCACGCTTTGCGGGTTCGCTGCTGTGCGCATGCGGCATCGGCAGCTTCGGGGAACGCTCGCAGATCCATCGCCGGCGGTCTCTGGGAAAGCACCGCTTACAATGGGAGGGTTGATGCCGAAGCCGAGAGTTGTAGCTTATCCGGAGCAGATCGATCTCCCACGGCGGGTTTGCTGCGGCGTTTCCATTCCGCTCCAGCAGGCAAGCTTGCCGGAGACCCCGGTGGTTGGGAAAGACGTCTCGCATCGTCGAAGCGCTGGGTTGCACTCGCACGGAGATACCCCTACGTGCTTTTCCCGGCATGGCGCCCTCATCGCCGTCTGTTTGCCGTTGCTGGTCCTGGCGCTGTCCGGCTGCCAGGGTAGCCGGCGCTACGCTTTTCCCGGCAACGCGGCGGCCAACAGCACGGCGCCTGGCTTGCACCCGCAGGCTTCGAGTCTGATCCAGAACTCAAGCCAGAGCGCGGCCCAGGCTCAGCAAGCTCAAGCTGAGAAAGCGGCTCGCCAGCGCAGAGCCGAGCAGCACCAGCAGCGGGTCCAGGAGCTGATCGCCCGAGCGGAAGCCAGCTACCAGGCCGGGGTACAGAACTACAACAACAACCGCTTGGACGCGGCCCGCCAGGACTTTGACTTCGCCGTGGATACGATGCTTACCAGCGGGATGGATCTCAAGAACGATCCCCAGCTCGCCGACGCCTTCGACCAACTGCTCTCCGCCATCAACTCCCTGGAGATGTTCGCACTCAAGCAAGGCAGCGGCTTCTCCGAGCAGATCCAGGAAGCTCCCGCTCAGGCCGCCAACGAGGTGACCTTCCCGGCCAACCCTCAATTAGTGGGCAAGATCGCTACACAGTTGAAGACCACCAAGTCCGACCTTCCTCTGGTGGTGAATGACTATGTGGCCGGCTGGATCAACTACTTCACCAACTCGCGCTCCGGTCACGCCCATCTGGAGAGTTCGCTGCAGCGCGCCGGACGGTACAGCGCGATGATCTCCAAAGATCTGGCCGCTCAGGGCGTTCCCCAGGATCTGATCTACCTGGCCGTCGCCGAGTCCGGCTTCCAGCCCCAGGCCGTCAACCCCAGTTCCGGTGCCGGCGGCATGTGGCAGTTCATGCCTTTCAGTGGACCCTATGGCCTGGAGCGCAACGGATTCTTCGACGAGCGATTTGATCCCGAACAGTCGACGCTGGCCTACGCCCGGTACATGAAGGAGCTCCACGACCAGTTTGGCGACTGGTATCTGGCCATGGCGGCTTACAACTGGGGACCCGGGAACGTGCAACGCGCGGTGGCCCGAACCGGCTACGCCGATTACTGGGAACTTTACAAGCTCAATGCGTTGCCGGCTGAGACCAAGGCCTACGTGCCCAGCATCATCGCCGCCGCCATTATGGCCAAGAATCCCAAGCTCTACGGCTTGGCTGACATGACGCCCGACCCGCCGGTGCTCTTTGATGACGTCACCACCAGCTATGCCATTGACATGCGCCTGGTGGCTGACCTCACCAACTCCACGCTGGCCGAGATCGTGTCGCTCAATCCCGCTCTGCTCCGTCTTTCCACGCCGCAGGACATCCCTTACGATCTGCACATTCCTGCCGGGAGCCGCGAGATGTTCCTGACGCGTCTGAAGAACATCCCGGAGGAGGATCGCACCCGTTGGCGCTTTCACGTGGTGCAGAATGGCGAAGATCTGGAGCAGATCGCGGCCTCGCTCCATGCCAGCGCCAGCCAGATTACCTCCGTCAATGACCTCACTGGCCCGGTTCAGCCCGGCGACGAACTTGTGATTCCACTCCGAGCCAGCAGCCGGCTGACGCCCGGTACGCGTTACCGGATGCGCAGAAAGGATACGCTGGTCACGGTTGCGGATCGGTTTGGCGTCTCCGTAGAACAACTGCGGCGATGGAATCACCTCCATTCCAACTACGTTCGACCGGGGCGTTCGATCTATGTCGTCGAGCCGATCCGCCTGGCTTCCTCGCCTCGCATACGCCGCCATTCGATCCATCGCCGTCCGTTGCGGAGAACCGTCCATCACCCCAGCTCAGCCTCTCGAGGCAAGATCACCCATGGCAAAGCCTCGGCGCACCCCTCCAGCCATGGTCGAGCTTCCCGAAAGAGTGCAAAGAAGAAGCAGACCCAGTAGAAAAAAATGCACTGCCCTAAAAAAGGTGCTTGCTATTTCTTCTCTTCGCGCGTAATTCTGTTGTCATCAAGCTTGCAAGACGTCTCCATGGCATCACAGAGTTTGGACAGATGCTGGTGGCAGACGATGGAGTCACTCAACCGAAGACGATGATCGGGCAACAGAAGCCAAGCAACAGAAGCCAAGCAACAGAAACCAAGAGACAAAGATCCGGTAGCTGGGAGAGGACGTTATGTTGCAGGACGAAGAGACCATCAAGCTTTATGCGGCGGGCTATGGAGAAGGAGAAGAAGATGAGGCTGGCGAGACTGCCGACATCAAT
>JAJYZE010000258.1 GCA_021800195.1 Acidobacteriota bacterium | reverse complement strand
GTTTTCATGGCCCGTAATTATACCCGCTGCCACAAGTCGCTGGAGCATCGCGAATCGGTACAGAGCTGCGGTTGCAAGGCCGGCCATGGAACCAATCCGGCATCGAGCGCTCTTTTTTTCTTCTTAGGGCTACGCCTCTGATCGGTTCACTGGGGAGCTGCGGCGCCGGAAGACTCTCCCTCTGCTATGGGAATCTGGCCTGCTTTGGGAATCTGACTTTCCGTGCCTGACTCCTCTTCTCTGGGCACGCAGGAGGCCCACACCTGGAAGCTGATCTTCGGAGAATGCGATCCACCATCCGGATCCTTGTGCAGCGCATAGACCTGCTCTCGAATCTCAAAGTCGGCCTGGGTCATCCGCTCCCGCGAACGCAGGAAGTCCATCCAGCTCTCCATGATGAACGTCTCGTTCAGATGTTCGGAATTGTTTGCATCACGGTAGATGCCCCAGCGCACCGCTCCACCGCGCAGACGAACCGCCTTCAACTTCTGCACCAACCGGGTGAATCGCGCGTAGCTCTCGGCAGGCACGTGGTAGTCCACTGAGATCCGCACCGGCCCCGCATCGGGATCAGCCATCTGCGCAAAACTCGACAGAGGGCGCTTCCACCGGTACGGCGTAAGGTCCGGCAACAGCCCCTTGAGGACATGGATGCGCCGCATCCCGGGCATGCTGGCCGACAGCCCCACCGCCGCGCAGATCAGCGAGATCCTGGTGGAGTAGCGTTGCGCGATGGCTCCCCAAAGCACGCTGCCCAGCGCCAGTCCCCCTTGCAGCGCCATCAGATAGACGCCCAGCGCCCGCGCGTAGACCCATGCCGGAACACTGAGTTGAACGCTCACATTCAGTGTGGACATGGTGGTGGTCCAGGCAAATCCCGCGCCCAGCAGGGTCACAATCGCCACCCAGGGTATTGGCGCCAGCGCCAGCACCAGCAACGTCACCACATAGTAGGCTCCGGTTGCCGTCAACATCGTATCCGCATCCAGCCTCTGCCGCAGAGGCGCCAGCAGCGCGGCTCCCGCAACGGCCCCCAACCCCAGGCATCCGTTCAGAATGCCGTACCCCATAGCTCCCTGACGAAGGTCTTGTTTGGCCACCAGCGCCAGCAGGCTCCACACGGCGCTCACAAAGAAGGTGAAGGTGAACACTCGAATCAGCGGCCCCTGCAGGTCGGGCGCATGGCGCAAATAACGCAGCCCCGATCGCACCGAACCCGCGATCCGCTCGGCCGGCAGCGCACTTTGGAAAAGCGGTTGCCGCCGCCAGCGCCACAGGATCCAGATCACGCCGGCAAACGAGGCCGAATTGACAGCAAAGACCCAGGCAGCGCCTCGACTGGGAAGCAGAAACGCAGCTACCAGCAGCCCTCCCAGGGCCGGCCCCGCCGCCCGCGCCAGGTTGTTGCTGGCGGCGTTCAGCGCCACCGCATTCGGAATCTGCTCATGCGGCACCAGCTCCGGCACAATCGCCTGCCAGGCGGGGTTGTTCATCGCCGAACCGATATTCAGAAGGAAGGTAAACAACAACAGCGTTAGGGGCGAAATCACGTTCAGAAAGGTCAGCGTGGCCAGCACGGCAACGCTGCCCAGCATCCAGCACTGCCAGAAGATCAGCAGACGGCGGCGCTCATAGATGTCCGCGGTCGCCCCCGCCAGCAGTCCAAGAAACAGCACCGGCAGGCTCGCCGCAGTCTGCATCAGCGCAATCAGCAGCGGAGAGGTGGTCAGCACCGTCATCAACCAGGTGCCCGCCGTGTCCTGCATCCAGGTACCAATGCTGGACACGGTCGAGGCCACCCAACGGTCGCGGAAGACGGCTATGCGCAGCGGCTCCAACGCATTCGATCCAGCCGCATTCGGCTGGCTGGCTGTGCCCAGATCGGTTGAGTCGATGCGTCCGGTCTCGCCCACAGATCTATCATGCCATTGCAACCGAGAACTGTGTTTTTCTTCATCTTTCTCTGCGATCTCGGCCTCTCGCCAGGCTGCCGTCTGCCTCCTGGCGTTGACCCGCCGTTCCCATGCCTATCATGCGCTGCCGTTTATAGTGCAATCATGGTCTGCCGTGGCCCGATCCTCATCCTTCGATACCTGGCCAGCATCCTCCTTTTCTGCATCGCATCCGTACAGCCGGGCCAGGCCTTCCCGGCCCGGCAAACGGCAGTTCAAGTGGCGAAAGTGGCTCCCGCGCTTGCCGATCAACCCATTCCGCCTATTCCGCAGCTTCTCCACGACGTCGAGCAGCACCAGAAGGAAGCCGAAGACGCGCAGCGCGATTACACCTATCACGTCCACTTCGAGTTCCAGCAGTTGGATCGCAGCGGCCACGCCAAAAAGATCTCCACCCTCGACTCCGAGAGCATCGTCATTGACGGCGTCCGCATCGATAAGGTGGTAGCCCGCAACGGGAAGCCCCTCACCCCCAGACAGGCCCAGAAGGAAAGCGACCAGATCGACAAAGAGGTGGCCCGCGCCAAGGCTAGAAGGGAACATCTCGCCGCTCGCGGAGAGGCCTCCGATCCAGAGGGCAACCCTCTTATCCCCGTCTCCCGCATCCTCGAGTTAGGCTCCTTCTCCAACCCGCGCCGGATCATGCTGGACCAGCGCCCTACCATCGAGCTGGACTACGCGGGAGATCCCCACGCTAAAATCCGCAACCAATCCGAAGGGATCATTCGCAATCTGGTCGGCACCGTATGGATCGATGAGCAAAACCGCATCCTGGTGCGCGGTCAAGGGCACTTCGTCCATGACTTCAAGATCGGGGCTGGGTTGATTCTGAATATCCACAAGGGGCTCAGCTTCGACTTTCGCGCCACGCACATCACGGGGGATGTATGGCTCCCGGCGACGGTGGAAGGAAAAGGCGAAGCGCGCATCCTCCTCTTCGAGCACATCGACGGAAACTTCCGTCTGGTCACCTCCAACTATCAGCGATTCACCACCAGCACCACCATCATCGACTCGGACCGCCTCGTCAACGCAGACCATCAGACCCAGCCCAATCCACCTGCTCCCGTCCAGCCTTCCCCGCCGAAACCCAACTAGGCTACTCCCTGCAGCGCGGACTCTACCCTGTCCGTCGCTCTTTCCACGCCGAGAGCGCCTTTCCCCGACGCGCCGCCGATCCAAGCAGACCGAAGATCCTTCGACCTGCCGGCTGACCTGCTCAGAAGGTTCTCTTGCAAGGAGAATGGAAGGAAGTGGCCTTTTCTCAACTGCGATCGGCCTGAGGATCCAACCTGCGGGGGCCGTGCCTGCGGGGGCCGCGCACCCGTACAGTAAGATGTTGAGGGGTACATGGCTCCAGCGAGGAATCCGGCCCGTAGAAAGCTCATTGACTCTCCTGGTGAGTGATCGGCAGGGATCTTATCGGAAACGGATTCCACGGGTCCACCTGGGCCGGACTCTGCGCGGGCGGAGACTTTTTGAAATGGCCGAAGATGAACTGATTCTGATGACTGGCGCCACCGGATTTCTAGGCATGCAACTGGTGCGCGACCTGCTCGACCAGCGTCCCCAGGTGCGGCTGGCGCTGCTGGTCCGTGACCGTGCCGGACTTAGCGGCGAGCAGCGCGTTCACGCGTTCCTTCCCGAGGCGCATCGCGCGCGTGTGCAGACGGTATCCGGCGATGTAAGCCATCCCGGCTGCGGGCTGGATGAGGCAACACAGCAGCGTCTGCGGGCGGAGGTCACGCGCGTGATTCACTCCGCGGCCACGGTGCGCTTCGATCACTCGCTCGAAGAGGCGCGCCGCATCAACGTCGAAGGAACGCGGCATCTCTTGGACTTTGCGGGCAGCGTACGGCCGTTGCGCAGCTTCGCCTATGTGGGCACAGCCTACGTGGCCGGCGAGCGCACCGACCTGGTGCGCGAGGACGAACTGGCCATCGGACAGAGCTACCGGAACACCTACGAGCAGACGAAAGCCGAAGCTGAGGCGCTGGTGCGTTCGCGTCTGGCCTCCATGCCCGGCGTCATTCTACGCCCCAGCATTATCGTGGGAGACTCCCGCACCGGCGTCACCTCCAGCTTCAAGATGATGTACTGGCCGCTGAAGATCTACGCGCGCGGGCTTTGGCGGACCGTGCCCGGCTATCCTGACGCCGTGCTGGACATTGTGCCGGTCGACTTTGTCGCGCGCGCCGTGGCGCAGCTTCTGTTTGACCCGGCCGCGCTGGGCTCGACGGTGCATCTTTGCGCCGGGCCGCAGGGCAGCGCCACCATCGACCAGATTGCGCTCCGAGCCCGCGAGTACTTCCACGGTCCCGCGCCGCGCTACGTGGATCCGCGCTTTTTCTTCGCCGTTCTGCGGCCTCTGCTCTTCATGGCACTGTGGGGACGCAAGCGCAACGTGCTGCGCGACGGGCGCGCCTACCGCGACTACTTCACCATGCGCATGCAGTTTGACATCAGCAACGCACAGCGGTTTCTGCAGTCCACCGGCCTCACTCCTCCGCCGGTCCTGGATTATCTTGAACGTCTCTTCAACTACTGCGTGGCCAGCGAGTGGGGCCGCAAGCCGGTCTCCGCCGCATGAGCCTCCTGCCGCGATACCGGCTCTCGCGCGACACCAGCGTCACTGTGGCCAACCTCATCGATGAACTAGTCCGGCGCAAGGGAGACTGCGAGGTTTCGGTGGATGATGAGGGCTCCTTTCGTCTCTCCGATCTCCACGCCGAGGTCTGCGCCCTCGACGCGTTCCTCCGCCGGACCGTCGCCCTACAACCAGGGGAGCAGGTTGCCATCTATCGCAGCAACGACCGGCGCTGCTTCCACTGGTTTCTGGCCATCGTCCGCGCTGGCGGCATCG
>JAJYZE010000010.1 GCA_021800195.1 Acidobacteriota bacterium | reverse complement strand
TGGATCGAAGCCGAGCGGCTGACAGGAATCACGTTTCAAATCTGACCACCGCGCATCAAGGACGCATTTTGACTCCAGATTGCAAATTCAGGATCCTAATCCAAGATTCAAATCCCAGACAGAAAGCGAAAGGCGCTTCAATGACGTGATTTCAAGGCGACTTCATCGTTGAGCTTCGTCCTCAATCATCATCGTGCTTGGTCGAAGAATCGGTCGCCTCTACCGCCCGCCAGATCTGCGTACTCTGCGCAAGATCCAGAGCTCGCCAGCTCGGCAACCCGATCACGCCACCGTCTCCAGCAGCGCCAGCAACGCGCGCAGATGACCCGCCTCAAAGCCAGACTCAACCAAAAGACTGTGCCCTGCTCGCAAGCGCACCTCAATCGCGTGATGGTTCGCATCCCTCGCCGAGACCGTCAAACCACCGGCGATCCTCGAAGAGCCGCTGTCCCCCGCGGTCCGCGGTATCTGCCGGCCAGGTACGCAGTTCCGGGTTCGAGCGGTTGTGAGCGTCCGTTCGCGTCGGTTCCAGATCGCTGCTCTTTACTCACACATCTCCTGCTGAGGAGAATTGCGCAAGACGCCAGATAGCGGCTGCCTGGTTCGCCATCCAATTTTGTCTTGCGGCAATCTGCGCCGGCATCCATACCGCGTTCTCATCCGCCAGCCTGCGTGTCGTCGCGAACCCGCTATTCCGGTACACATCTCTCTTCGCCGGGTAGGGGGATGTTCCCAGATCCCGGTTCAGGCTGGTCTCCAGCAGGGTCATATTTCCCAGGCGGTACGCAAGGTTGCCAGCCTCGTCATTGGTAAATCCGCCCCATCCATCCGGGGCGTTCTGTGGCAACACGTGTTCGATGCTGAAGGCGTCGCTGGCGAAGTCAAGGTCCTGACTGGAAAGGTGCTTTTCCAGCGCACACAAAATGAAGCGCACGACTCGGCTATTGCGCGCGTCCGTGGTCCGAACGATCTTCTCCGCGAAGGCCAGCTTGAATGCGTTGTCTTCAACATAGACAGGCCGGAGCGCCTGGAGCACGTCCGTGAGGCGGCGCAGCTCGCCCTTTGCAAGCCGCTCCGCCACGGAGTTGTAGGTGCGTTCCTGGTCCGCGGTGCTGTATGCGCCAATCACGTTATAGCGCAACGAGATCACCGCCGTCGCGCGGAGCAGGCCCGCGAAGTCACCAGCGTCGAGGATGCGGCGGGCGGCCAGCAAGATTGGGAATGGCTGCCTGACGCGGAAGGTTCTGAGCACGCCCGCGAAGTGCTTCTCTTCCGGAGACCACTCCGAGATCTCTGGCGAAGAGAGGGCGAGATAGGTGTCAAGGTCTTCCTCGATCCCTCTCAGGAGCTCGAACACCGACTCCCGCGAGTTCACCCGGCTGCGTATGATCTTGAACAGGTCTGACTGCCGGGCAAAGCTATTTCGGCTGTTCCAGTGGACGCGCAGAAAGTCCGGGAAGTTCTCGGACTGCAGACGTCCGACGATGGTCTCCCAACGCTCCTCCAGATTCCGCAGCTCGTAATCATCTTCGCCGTCACGGTCGAGAACAGAAAACAAATAGTTTTTCAGAAGGTCGGTAGCGGAGAGCCGAACGCCGCGCGCATTGAGGGTTTCAAACACCTTATAGGCGTTCAACTCATCCGTGACAGTGATGACGGTAAAAAACAGCCGGTCGCTGATATCCTCGACAAGTTTTGCGAGCCTTCTTCCCTGGCCCTCGGAGCTTGTTCTCAGATAGCTCGTCACTTGCTGGTCAAACCACTCAAATGCTTTGCGGAGAGAGTGCTCAGAGGAGCGGAGGCCCCGTTGAGGGAGCGTCCGGAGCGGCACCAGATAATTTTGGAAATAGCTGTCGTTGTTCCGGTTGAGCGTCAGCTTTGATCGAGATAGGAGCGTGACGGGGTCGAGGTAGCCGATATACGTCTGCCTGATCTGCGCAAACCGGCTTGCGTTCGCGTCGCGCTCATTGGAAGCTTCAATCAGCCGCTGAAGGCTCTTGAGGGCTGCAAGGACAATCAGGGTGATGGTGGTGAGGCGCTGCTGCCCGTCGATGACATCAAAGTTTTTGTCGTCAGAGGATTGCAGGACAAGGTAGCCCATGTAATGCGACGGCTCGCCCTGATCGCCGAGTGTGCCAAGGATGTCTGACCAAAGGTCTTCCCATTCGTCACTCGTCCAACTGTAATCGCGCTGGAAACGAGGGATGCGGTAGATCAGCCCGTTGCCGAGCAATTTACGGAACGTGTTATTTTCGGTCTTGAAGTTGGTCACTGCCATGGTCGTCTGGGCGCTCTTGCCCCATGGTACATGTCATGCATGGTCTGTCGGGCCGGTTGTTCTGGACGAGACAGCGGATGGGTCTGCCGGCACCAAAGAGTCTGATACCTCACTCTGGCTCGCCCCTGCCAGAGGAGATCCAAGCCGCAGGAGCGCCTGATTCAACGGGCTCCATCCGCCGCTGTCAGCCAGCGAGAGATGAACTTCCGTGCAGGCCTGGTCCCTGAGATTCAGCGCCTGGTACTCACCCCGCTGCGCATCCAGATCGATCTCCAGGGTGACGGACCAGTCGCGGATGTCCCACTCTGCCTGAATGCCGCCCTCGACCGTCGGATAGAGGTAGCGCAGCGGCAAGTCCGTATCGAAGTTCGCGCCGCAGTTCACAGCAGAGGGGTCTGCAAGCCACTGCGGCTCGTCCCTTGCAGGCGCGCGGCCCTGGCCATCGAGCCGGCCATCCTGGAGGGTGGCAAGGCCCTTCAAGACCTCGCGGGTCACGGCAGGATCAGAGAAGCGCTCGCCAACCCCTCTCGGGCTTAGAAACTCCTGCCACATCGGTCACCCATGCGGCTGATTCTACGCTGCTTACTGAGCCCAATCTGCGGCGGTCTGGCCCAGGAATCCTCGCGACTCCAGTGCGTCAACAGTGTAGCGGACGCGGCAAAGATGGGCCTGTGCGCGGACGTTGCCGGAGAGGTAAGGTGATCCTTTGGTTGATCGCTCGGGGCGGGCCCGGTCTGCGGAACGAGTATCCTATAGAGATAGGCAGGACGGCCTCTGCGAGCCCTGCCCGGCCCACCACCCCAAGTGGGGACCAGGGAACGAAGAACCATTGCAAGGCAGCGGCAAGGAAGGAGTCCAACGTGCCACCCGTAGCACTCAGAGACAGCAGCCTCCAATTGATTCAACTTGAAGAACAGCCAGCGAACGGGCAGCCAGGCAACCGGCAGCCGGCACCCAGGAATGCTCCCAGCTCCACATGCAGCTCCGCGCTGGCCGAGGGACCGTGGCTCTTTGACGCCGAGCCGGGCTATGGTCCGGGCGCGTCCATGGACGACCCAGCGCCCTACCATGCTCCGCGGCAGCCCGGTCTTCCGGTCGAGTACCGCAACGCCTCCGCAGAGGAGCTGGACCAGAGGATCTGGCGCGCCAAGAGGGCGCTGGGCGAACGTCTGGTGATCCTGGGGCACTATTACCAGCGGGACGAGATTGTGCAGTATGCGGACTTCATCGGCGACTCGTTCCAACTGGCCAAGGCCGCGCTCACCCGCCCCCGGGCCGAGACGATCGTTTTCTGCGGCGTGCATTTTATGGCGGAGACCGCGGCCATGCTCTCGCGGCCGGATCAGGCGGTGATTCTGCCTAACCTGGCGGCAGGCTGCTCGATGGCGGACATGGCTGACCTGGACGCGGTGACCGACTGCTGGGAGCAACTGACCGAGCTCATGGGCGAGGACGCCGACGAGACAGGGCGGCAGCCGGTGATCCCGGTAACTTATATGAACTCTTCGGCCAGCCTGAAGGCCTTTTGCGGTGAACACGGCGGCGTAGTCTGCACCTCCTCCAACGCACGTACGGTGCTGGAGTGGGCCTTTGCGCACGGTCAGCGCGTGCTATTCTTCCCGGACCAGCATCTGGGCCGGAATACAGCCCGGGCCATGGGGATCTCCCTGAGGGAGATGCCGGTGTGGAATCCGAGCCTGCCCGGGGGCGGCGTGACGGCGGAGGATGCGCGGAGCGCGCGGGTTCTGCTGTGGCACGGTTACTGCTCCGTGCATATGCGCTTTACGGTGGAGCAGATTGCCGCCGCGCGCCAGCGCTACCCCGGCGTGCAGGTGATTGTGCATCCGGAGTGTACGATGCCCGTGGTGGATGCGGCTGACGGGGTGGGCTCCACGGACTTTATTGTGAACGCGATCGCCGCTGCCCCGGCCGGTTCGACCTTCGCCGTGGGCACGGAGATCAATCTGGTCCGGCGCCTGGCCGCGCAGTACCGGCAGCACACCATCTTCTGCCTGGACTCGATCGTCTGCCCATGTTCGACGATGTATCGGATTCACCCCAGCTACGTGGCCTGGGTGCTGGAGGCGCTGGAACGGGGCGAGGTTCTGAACCGCATCACGGTGCCGCAGACCACCGCGGCGAAGGCGAGGCTGGCCCTGGAGGCCATGCTGGAGCTGGCGCCCAAGGCAAGGCAGGGAGCGGCATGAGGCGCCCGGAGCGGCAGGTGGTGGTGGTGGGCTCCGGGATCGCCGGGCTGATCGCAGCCCTGGAGTTGAGCCGCGGATATCACGTCACCCTGGTCACCAAGGCGCTGCTGGCGGACTCCAATACCCGCTGGGCGCAGGGCGGGATTGCGGCGGCTGTGTTTGCGGACGACTCCGCCGCCAGCCACATCGAAGATACCCTTGCGGCCGGAGCCGGACTGTGCGATCCGGAAGCCGTGCGGGTGCTATGCAGCGAGGGCCCGGAGCGAATCCGCGACCTGATCCGGCTGGGCGTGCGCTTTGACCAGACGGCCAGCGGAGAGCTGGCCCGTGGGCTGGAGGCAGCGCACTCCACGGCGCGCATTCTGCACGCCGGGGGCGACGCTACGGGGCTCTCCATTGAGACAGCGCTGGTGCATGCGGTGCGCGCGGCGCGCAACATCCAGGTGCTGGAGAACACCTTCGCCCTGGACCTGATCCTGGACCAAGGTCTGGCCACCGGCCTGGAGGTCCTCGACGCCAGGGGAGACCGGCGCATTCTGGAGGCAGAAGCCGTCGTGCTGGCCTCCGGCGGGGCCGGTGAGATGTATCTGCACACCACCAACCCCAGCGTGGCCACCGGGGACGGGCTGGCCATGGCGCTACGAGCCGGCGCGCAGCTTGCCGACGTGGAGTTCTACCAGTTCCATCCGACGGCTCTGGCGGCGGTGCAGAAGACGCCGCCGGGCGAGGCCGGCGCGGCGGGTGGGGGCGGGACGGGTTGGAGTGGCGCTGCGGCGGCGGCTGAGCCCGGGGCTGAAGCGGCCAGACCGGCTCCCTTTTTGATCTCCGAGGCGGTGCGCGGCGAGGGTGCCGTGCTGCTGGACATCCTCGGGCAGCGCTTTATGGAGAAGGTTCACCCGGCGGCGGAGCTGGCTCCGCGCGATGTGGTAGCGCGGGGCATCGCCCGGCAGATGGCGCTGCAGGGCGGAGCGCCGGTTCTGCTGGACGTTCGCGCTCTGCGTCCACGCGACGAACTGGCAGGGTTCCTGGCGCGGCGGTTTCCTTCCATCGACGCGGAGACCCGGGCACGGGGTCTGGACTGGAGCCGGGAGCCGATTCCGGTGACTCCGGCGGCGCACTACTGGATGGGCGGCGTTCGCACGGATGTGTTTGGCCGCACGTCAATTCCCGGCCTGTACGCTGTGGGCGAGGTGGCCTGCACGGGGGTTCACGGGGCCAACCGGCTGGCCAGCAACTCTCTGCTGGAGAGCCTGACCTTCGCCTGGCGCTGCGCTCACCTGCTGCTGAGCGATGCAGCGGCGCGGATGGCGGTGGAAGCGGGCGCGCGGCCAGAGACCATGCTGATGGACGCAAGTTTGCCGGCGACGAGCGTGGCCCCACGCGAGGCCCCACGCCAGGCAAAGCGCGAGGCAACGCCTGGGGCAAAGCATGTGGCCGAGCAGGCCGCGGGCGAAGACGAGCCGCTGAGCCGCCACCACTTGCAGCGGCTGATGTGGGCCAAGGCGGGCATTGAACGCAGCCAAGAGGGCCTGCAGGAGGCGGCACGGAGGCTGAACGGCTGGCGCGGGGTGGATGCCGACGCAAAGAACGTTCGGCTGGAGGAGTTGGAGACGCGCAACCTGCTGGAGCTGGCCCAGGTGGTGGTGGCCGCGGCGTTGGCCCGGGAGGAGTCGCGCGGCGCGCACTTCCGCAGCGACTTTCCTACGCCCCGGCCGGAGTGGCAGCGCTCGCTGGTGTACTGTGCGCCGGCAAAGAGCGTGCAGCGGAGCGGATCCCAATCAGCGCAGGCCGGCGTGAAGACAGGGCGCAAGGCGCCGGGCGAGACCGTGCCATGCTGATGAGGCCCAGCCGCGCCGCAGTGGAGGCGATGGTGCGCATGGCTTTGGAAGAGGACGCTCCGTGGGGGGATCTGACCTCGCAGACGCTGCTGCCGGCCACGGCGATGGTCAGCGCCCGGCTGGCCGCGCGTGAGCCGGGGGTGATGTGCGGCGAAGACCTGGTGGAGGCAGCCTTTCGGCTGACCGACGCCGCGGTAACGATTCGCTTTGACCGCCATGACGGCCAGAGGTTTTCTGCCGGGGAGACCCTGGCCACACTGCACGGCCCGGCGCGCGGCGTGCTGCAGGCCGAGCGGGTGGCGCTGAACTTTGCTCAGCGGTTGTGTGGCGTGGCCACACTGACGGCGGAGTATGTTCGCCGGACGGAAGGGACACGGGCCCGCATCACGGACACCCGCAAGACCACGCCGGGGCTGCGGCTGCTGGAGCGCTATGCGGTGCGCTGCGGGGGCGGGCAGAACCACCGCTTCTCGCTCTCTGACGCGGTGATGGCCAAGGACAACCACCTGGCCCTGCTGGCCACGGCGCTGCCGCAGGCCCTGCGCACGGCCCGCGCCGCCCTGCCGCACACCACTTCCATTGAGGTGGAGATTGACCGGCTGGAGCAGCTTGCGGCGCTGGAGCCGCTGCTGGGCACGGTGGTCCAAACGGTTCTGTTGGACAACTTCTCCGTGGAGGAGCTGCGCGCCGCCGTGGAGCGCATAGCGGGCCGCGCGCTTACCGAGGCCAGCGGGGGGGTCACGCTGGAGAGCGTGGCGGCGATCGCAGCCACCGGAGTCGACATCGTCTCCGTGGGCGCGCTGACGCACGGCGCTCGCGCCCTGGATCTGGGGTTGGATATGGCAGCGGGCGCGGGCTGATTTTCCCGCTCCGCCTACGGCCAGAGGACAGGGGTGGGCTTGGCCGCAATCGGTGAAGGCTGCGATACTGAACTTTGAGGCTCTTGCAGTGAATCCGTTTTTCCCTGCACCACGGATTCCTGCTGATCTTATGGCGGCCCTTCAGCGCTTTTGATCTGCTGAGCTTCCGTCCCTTTGGGTCCGCCGAGCTTTTTTGTTGATTCTTCTGGATGCAGTTCTGTTGATTCTTCTTTATGCCGATCGTCCGCGAAACCTTCGAGAGTACCCTGCGCAGCGCTCGCTCCACGGTCTCGCTTCGCGAGACGGCCAACCTGGCCTACGACAGTTTTCGCGCCAGCAAGGCCCGCTTTCTGCTGACCATGCTGGGCATGGTGATCGGCTCTGCCTCCATTGTGCTGGTGGCCACGGTGGGCCTGACCGGCAAGCAGTATGCCCTGGACACCATCTCCTCGCTTGGGCCCAACAAGGTGGAGATGCAGTACACGGGCGGCTTCGTCATGGGACCGGACAACATCTCCACCCCCGACTACATGACAATCCAGGACATGCAGGCGGTGGACCAGCAGGTTCCGGGGATTCGCTACAGCTCGCCGATGCTGGAGTTTCACGACCGCATCGCGATCGGCAACGGCATCAGCCGGGACGCCATGCTGCTGGGGGTGAGCCCGGAGTACAAGGATATACGCGGCCTGAAGATGAAGGCGGGGCGGTTCTTCGATCAGGAGGATGCGATCAACCACGCCAAGGTGGCCGACATCGTCGGCGTCATGGCCTTGGAGTTGTACGGAAACTATCACGACGCCATCGGTCACACTATCTCCATCCACGGAATTCCCTTCACCATCATCGGGGTCTTTGTGGAGAGCATCGACACCTTTGGGCAGTCGGAGATCAACAACCACACCCTGCTGGTGCCTTATGAGGTGGCCCGCTACTTTACCGGCAGCAACGATCTGAAAGAGATCTTCTTCGCCATGGAGAATCGCCAGGACGTGGAACCGGCCGCGAAGCGCATCACGGCCCTGATCGCCAGCCGGCATCGCCCCACCAGCGAGTACACAGCCCAGACCCTGACCGATGTGCTGAATACGATGCGGAACATCGCCAACATGCTGACCACGGTGCTGATTCTGGCCTCTGCGATCACGCTGATCGTCTCCGGGGTGGGCATTATGAACTCGATGCTGGCCAACGTGCAGGCGCGGATCAAGGAGATCGGCATCCGCAAGGCGCTGGGCGCAACCAGCCGCGAGATTCGGCTCCAGTTCCTCACCGAGGCCATCTTTCTTTCGCTCTCCGGCGGGCTGGTGGGCACCATTCTGGGCATCGCTCTTCCCATCAGCGTTGGCCTGTTCACGCCCTTCGCGGTTCCGGTCTCTTACTGGGCCGCGGTCATCTCGCTGGCCACTTCCGTGCTGGTGGGCGTCGTCTTTGGCACGCTGCCGGCCAACCGCGCCGCGATGCTGGATCCGGTGATCACGCTCAAGTACGAGTAAAAGCCCGAAGCCGCGCGCCGCCGCGGGATTCTCCGCATCACCATGGGGGGCAGGAATCAGGGCCGCCTCTATACTGCCCGCATCTGGACAGAGTCAAAGAGTCCGTTCAGCAGCGATTCGCGCTCATAGGCGCAGAACTCTCCCACGGTTTCAATCGAGCCGGTCTCATACAGGTCGCGGGCCCGGCAGGCTCCGCCGCAGAGGTAACGCACGGCGCAGCGGGAGCACTTGCCCAGGGTGTCCACGTTGATGGAGCGCAGGCGGCGGAAGACCGCTGTGTGGGCATAGATCTCTTCCAGGGGCTGCCGGCGGATGTTGCCGGCGCGGAAGGAGTCGCCGTGGAGGAGCTGGCATGGGTAGACGTCGCCGGTTTCGCTGATGCTGATCTCGCGCTCCGCCATGGAGCAGCGCCGCACGCCGTGGCCACGCAGGCTGGCCAGGCGCTGGGGCAGATTGCCCATGGGCGCTACGCCGCCAGTCCGGGTCAGCGCTCGGTAGTACTCGATGCCGCTCAGGGCCGAGCGCTGCAAAGCGCTTCCCCTGCCCGCCTTGAAGAGCGGCTGGAGCGAGAGCCTGGACCCGTGCCGGGCCACCATGACATCAATCTCGCCGCGGTTCTCCCGGGTGACCGTCATCGCCACCGTGACCCGCGCTCCGTGTTCTTCGAGCAAGCGAACGGCGCGCTCGGCGCGGTTAAAGTTCCCGCTGCCGCGCGTGGCGGCGTGGGTCGGCTCGCAGCTCCCATCCAGGCTGATCTTCACTCGATCTGTCACCGCCGCAATCCGCGCCGCGTTTCGCTCGTCGATCAGGGTTCCGTTGGTCAGCAGATGCACTTGATTGCCCGACGCTTTGACCTGCTCGGCAAAGTCCAGGGCGTGGGGATGGAGCAGAGGCTCGCCGCCGGAGAGAACGTACTCCACGGGCGAGGCCAGGCGAGCCACGCCGGCGGCGATCGCGTCCAAATCCTGGCGGGTGAGCATCTCCTCCGCCTGCGACGCCGCGGCGCTGCTCTGGGTATAGCAGTAGACGCAGCGCAGGTTGCAGCGCTGGGTCAGTTTGAGGTGAACAATACGCAGTGCAGCAGAGGACGGCGCTGTCCGCGCTGCCGGAGAGGGCAAGGGCAATCGCGCAAGGCCGTGGTTCTCGGACAGAGTTTGCCCAGCGGCCCCGGCATCGGCATCTTCGAGCACCTGCCGAGCCAAGGCTTCCGTGAACAAGACCGCAGCCGACTCCCACTGCGCCTCATCCCCCGGGCCGAGGATCTCCTCCATGGTGGAGCCGGCGCAACGCGAGAGCAGAATGGCGGCGTTTTCATTCACCACCATCCAGTCCGGCGCGGCGGGCTGCAGGAACAGATGCTGGCTGTCACGCTTGGCGTAGAAGACGCCGGGAGCCAACTTCAGCCGATGTTGCCGATGTTGCAACACAACCTCTAGCATTTTCAGTGTTGATGGGTGGCCCGAAGAGGGCGTGCAGTGGCGTTTTCATTGGGGAAAACGCCCATAGAAGTCGAGGCATTGGGTGCACCTGCACTGAAACTGCTTTAGCGCCCTGCGCACTCTCCGCCGCCACAACTGCCGTGGCCGGAGGCGTGCTTCCCTTCCCTGCCGCCGCAGCAGCCATGGCCGCCGCGGTGTTTCTGGTGGCCATGGCCGCCGCAGTCGCCGCCTGACCCGCAGTGTCCGTGTGCGGAGCCGGCATGTTGGCCTCCCTGGCCGCAGCAGCTATGGCTGGAGCCGTGCTTCTCTTCGCCTGCGCATCCGTGCCCGCTGCAGTCGGCGCCAGCCCCGCTGTGCCCCCGGGCGGGGCCGAGGCAGTCTTCTCCGGAGCCACACGCTCCACTTGCGCTGGCGCATTTTACTGCGCCAGTGCTCCCAGTGGCCTGGGCCGAGAACGGGGTGGAGGGCAAGTCTGGCGCCTGTCGGCCCATCCATATCCCCTGCTGCCGGGCCAGGGGCAAACGACGTAGCTGGCTCAACCCATCCGCGGCAGACCACAGCAGGGTCTGCCCATCAGCCAGGCGATTGTCGGCACTCGACTCCATTGCATTCAACATGACCTCTCCTTCGTAGCCGTCTTCCGCGGGAACTCCCCAGGGAGGGTCCGGCCGGCATTTCCACCTGTCCGCAGGACAGACGCAACTCCCTTTTACTGTTTATGGGGCGCTCCGGTAGGTGATGGTCATCACAGCCCAGCGAGATCCGATTCAGCGCCGGCCGCCCACTGCGCGCGAAGGCAGCGCAGCCAGCCCAGGCACGCCGGGGTGGGGCGCGCGGCAGGGTCTGCGCGGACCGCTAGTTCAGCACCAGAAGTTCAGGTCCGTGATTGCGGACATTACCCAGGGCGGAGCTGCACGGCTGGATGCATAGCTCCGGCGGCGCGGCGGACCGCAACAGATGCAGCGGGGTAGGTTGGGAGGGATCGCGATCCAGCCACTGCTCCCAGTCCTTCTCGGGGAGGATCAGCGGCATGCGTGAGTGGATGGCGGCCATGGCCGCATTGGCCTCGGTGGTGATCAGGGCGAAGCTCTGCAGCCAGCGATCCACCTCCTGCGGAGAACGCTTGGGCTCCTTCCATGCGTCCCACAGCCCGGCGATGGCCATCATGGCTCCGCCCGGCAAACTGACAGCGTAGGGCTGCCGCACCTTTCTGGCCGCGCGCTGGCGCGAGGGCGCAGGCGGGGAGGCGGAGACGTGAAGCGCTCCCAGAGATGGCGAGGCGGGCCTCTCTGACCACTCGTAAAAGCCGTCGGCCGGAATCAGACAGCGGCGGCGCTTGAAAGACTCTCGCCAGGTGGCCGAGGTGGTGAGCGACTCGGCCCGCGCATTGAAGGTGGAGATTTGTTTGAATTCCCGCAGGCTGGAGGCGAAGGAGGGAATCAAGCCCCAGCGCAGCAGCGCCAGCTCGCGTTCGCCAGTATCCGTGGCGAGGCGAATGACAGGCTGAAAAGTGCTGGGAGCGATGTTGTAGTCCTCCACCAGCGGATCCGCAAAGACCTTGCCAGCGCGAAAACGCTCCGCGATCTCCTGTTTGTCGGATCTGCGAAAGTAACGGCCACACATGCTATCAGGTTAAAGCATTCGCAGCGTAGCGAGGACGCGACGCCGGTGCTCGACCAGAATCTGGCAGGGCAAGCTGGGGGGTTGGGGTGGTCAGGCTCCATGGGTTTCTGGCGGGCTGGCGCGGTGGGCGAGCACGTCCCCGAGCCGCCTTACCGTCGAAGAGACGGCAGCTTCGGCCGCGTCCCTCCGCAAGAGAACAGACCCAGGCAGTGGCGGAAGTCAATGGGCATGGGCGTGATCCTGCCCGTCGGGCCCGTGATGATGATGGGAGTGACCATCCACCTCCACGGCCTCCGGCGGCGAGCTGCAGCCGTCCAGCGTCTGGCAGGCGGAGACCTCCAACTGGATGGTGGTGTGGTGGATGCCGAAGTGATCCCGGATCTGGTGGTTGATCCGCTCGAGCACCGCCTCCGTCTCGGAGAGATGCATCTGCTCCACCTGCACATGGCAGGCCATGGCGTGGCTGTGCGAGGTCAGGCTCCAGATATGGAGGTCGTGCACGTTCACCACGCCCTGAATCTGCTGCACGGCACAACGAAGCTCGGCCATGTCCACGCTGCGCGGAGTGCCTTCGAGCAGAATCTGGAGCGTCTCACGCACGATGCTCCAACTGCTGGCCAGGATCATGAGAGCGATGAGCAGGCTCAAGAGCGGATCGATCCATTCGATTCCGGAGAAGCTGATCGCCAAACCGCCGGCGATGACTGCGGCGGTGGAGATGGTATCGCCGAGCATGTGGAGAAAGACGCTGCGAATGTTGACGTCCCCGGAAGACTTCCACAGCATGGCGGCGATGAGTCCATTCATGAGCACGCCGGCTGCGGCCACGGTGGTCATGAAGTGGGGCTGAACAATGACCGGGTGAAAAAATCGGCGCAGAGCCTCGGCGGCGATCCAGAGAGAGAGCGCCATGAGCAGCAGGGCGTTGACAAAGCCGGCCAGCACGCCGGCCCGCTGATAGCCGAACGTTCGCTCGTCCGTGGCGGGCCGCGACTGTAGCCACACGGCGACAAAGCTTAGCGCCAGGGCCAGAGCGTCCGAGGCGTTATGGACCGTCTCCGAGATCAGGGCCAGGGAGTGAGCGCGCAGGCCGAAGAAGAGCGTAGCGGCCACGTAGAGAACCGTGAGCAGGAGCGATCCCTTGAGGATCTGCTGCATCTTCGCCCTGGAGCTGGGGATGGCTGCCATGCTTTACAGTCTAGAGCCACGTGCTCAGCTTCTCCAATGCAGCTCCACGGGCCCGCACAGCGGATGGTCTCCCTCCCCGGTCAGGCGGCGCTGCTTCAAGGCGAAGTACCACTTGGCCGGCAGGTCGGCGTCATCGATCAGCATCAGGCCCGGGTGGAAGCGCAGTCCGCGGGCTTGTTCCACCATCGTCCGCTGGTCCTGAGCAACAAACTTCGCGCCGAAGTAGCGAGCGATAGGGGTCACCAGAGGCAGGTGATAGGCGATATTCCAGGCGGCGATCACATCAATGCGGCAGGAGGTGGGCGTGACGGGAGTCACCGTGGTCAACGAGGCGAACCAGCGCTCGCGCCCCTTGGCGTTAACCGCCCGGATGGTCTCATAGCGGCGGTTAGGCAGCACAAAATCGATGGTGGTGACCGGCTTGCCGAGCAGCTTGTAGGGAGCGCTGTTGGACGATGGCGCGTGAGCGCTCATGCGAAAGCCAGCGTTCCGGCCGCCATGTTCGCGATCTTCGATGGGCTCGAACCGCTTGGTCTTCTCATGGATGCTGGCCGCTCTGCGCCACCACCAGGCGCGATGCACAAACGGCCCATGCGCCGGATCCATCAGGCCGATGATGCCGTGATCGACGTTGCAGGGAAGGTCCGCCTGCAGATGCGCCGCGCGGTAGCGAGAAGAGAACTTCGGCAGCTCCGGTATTGGCGGCAGGTTGCGCAAAGCCGCTTGCGGCTGAGAGACCGGCTCCGACCCCGGCTCCGACTTTGACTTCGAGTCTGGCTCGTAGTCTGGGCTGGGCATCCGTCCGACGCCGGCGGAAGGGACGTAGACCCAGGCGTAGCCGTCTCTTTCCACCACGGGAAAGGCGTTGGCGTAGATCTTCTGGGGAACCAGGTGATCGAACCTGGTCAGCGAAGGGATCTCCTCGCAGCGTCCGCTGCAGGGCTCAAACCTCCAGCCGTGATACTTGCACTGCACGCTTTCTCCATCGAACCATCCGGCGGAGAGTGGAATGCCGCGATGCGGGCAGAGATCGCGCAGGGCGAACAAGGCTCCATCCTGCTTTCTGCCCAGCAGCATGGGAATGCCCAGCAGCATGGTTAAGGCGGTGCTGCCGGGACGAAGGCGGCCGGAGCGCAGCGCCGGATACCAATCCCCGAAGACCATCTCCGCGGGCGGGCCGGCGGCAGCGGGCGCGGCAAGGATCTCCGCCGGGCAATCGCGCTCTGGGCTCAGGATGGGCCTCATCCGTGCGTGCTGTTTCGCCATGGCTCTTTCCCTTTGTGGCCAGTTTAGCCGAGTTCGGCGCTCCTGCTGCCTCCCGGACGCATACACTTGTCCCAATGCCTGCAGTGCGTCCATCCCAACCGCCTGTCCCCCGGGCGATGCGTCAAGCTCCCGCAGGGGAGACCTCTCCTGCGCCGCGCCGGACACGGAGCCTGCTTCTGCTGTGGCTGGTCTGGGTGGTGTTTTACGCCAGCTTCACCCTATTGACCCCCGCGCTGCTGGACGACGCCGACAGCGTACACGCGGAGGTGGCCCGGGAGATGCTGCTGCGCCGCGATCCGGTCACGCTCTATGCCAACGGCATCCGCTACCTGGAGAAGGCTCCGCTGCTTTACTGGTCGATGGCCGGCGCCATGCGGGTCTTCCAGTGGTGCGGGGCCGGCTCGGCCAAGGCTCTGACGGTGGCGGCGCGGATTCCGCTGTCCCTGACGGTGCTGGCCCTGGCCCTGCTGGCCGAGGACTTTGCGCGCCGTCTGTTCCGCTCCCGGGACCGTCCAAAGGCCGGTCCGCGGGCAGGCCTGTACGCCGGGCTGATACTGCTCTCCAGCTTTGGCCTGTTTCTGTTCACCCGCATCACCATTCCAGACGCCGGCGTCTGTCTGTTTACCACGCTGGCCATGTACTTCTTCTGGCGTACCGAGGAGCTGGCCGCAGCCCCAGCCACACAGCGTCAGGAGCCCCGGAGTCTGGGCAGGGTTCACCCCGGTTTGAGCTGGATTCGTTACGTCCCGGCCCATCACCCGGAGGGCCGACTGCGGCTCTACTGCGGAGGGTTCGCCCTCGCCTGCGCCCTGAACGTGCTCACCAAGGGGCTGATCGGAGTGGTCTTCCCGGTGGCGACCGTGGTCTTGTATCTTCTGCTGACCCGCGGCGCCGGGGCGGCACTGCGCCGGCTGCGGGAGCTGCATCCATGGTCCAGCCTGGAGCTGTTTCTGCTGATCGCCGCGCCCTGGCACATCCTGGCCGGGCTGGCCAATCCCGGCGAAGGACATCCCGCGCCGTTTCGCTTCCGCTTTGCTTACCACTTTCCGTTTTCGCTGGGCCATTGGATCGTCCCGTTGCCCACCGACGGCAACGTGCGCGGATGGTTCTGGTTTTACTTCATGAACGAGCATGTTCTGCGCTACCTGAACCTGCGCGTTCCGCACGACTATGACACCTCGCCGCTATGGCTGTTCTGGGGACTGTGCCTGATCTGGCTGATGCCGTGGTCAGCGTTCCTGTTCAAGGCCACGGCCTGGGCCGCGCCGCTGCTGGGCAGCTCGGAACAGGCTGCGCAGTACCGCAACCGGCTGCGCAGCCACCAGCTCCCCTTGAAGCGCCGCGGAGCCTTGCTGCTGCTGGTGTGGGCGGCGTTTGTGCTGCTCTTCTTTGCCTTCTCCACCCGCCAGGAGTACTACGTTCTGCCCGCGCTACCGGCGCTGGCGATACTGATCGCGGGCTGGCTGGCGCAACCCAGCGAGGCCATAGGAAGGGCGGCACAGCGCGCCACAGCCGTTCTGCTGGCTCTGGGCGGAGTGTTTGCCGCAGCCAGCCTGATTTTTCTGCTGCGGACCAAGCCGCCCACTCCGGGCGCCGACCTGGCTACGCTGCTCACCCAGCACCCGGCGGACTACGCCCTGAGCATGGGCCATCTTCTGGACCTGGATCTGGCCGCGCTGAGCCTGTTCCGCCTGCCCCTGGCGCTGGCCGCGCTCAGCCTGGCGCTGGGGCCGTTGCTTTCATTGCTTCTGCGGTACCGCTCGCGCCCCCATGCAGCCACTCTGGCTCTGGCCGGCGGAGCCCTGGGATTCCTGCTGGCGGCGCACCTTGGCCTGCAGACCTTTGCCCCGGTGCTTACCTCCGCGCAGCTCGCTGAGGCCATCGCCCCGCAGGTGCGGCCCCAGGACCTGATCGTGATCCACGGCGAATATGAGAGTGGAAGCACGCTGGGGTTCTATCTGCAGCGCCCCGGCAGCTATGCGGCTCCCGCTGGCTCCGTGGCGCCGGCCGGCAACTTCATCCACATTCTGGAAGGACGAAGCTCGAATCTCTGGTATGGAAGCTTCTTCCGCGACGCTCCGCCGATCTTCGAGACGCCGGCCTCGATCGCAGCCAAGTGGAATGGGGCGCAGCGCATCTTCCTGTGGCAGTCCCTGACCGACCCTCCCAACCAACTCCCCCCGCTGCCCGGGCCGGTCTACGTGCTGGCCAGATCCGGCGGCAAGGAGATTGTGAGCAACAAGGGGCCAGGCTGGAGAGAGTAGAAGGCGCAAAAGCAGAGCGGCGATTCGAGTTGAGGCCTCCGCCTCACCCTTCAGGCGGGATCTTCTCAAGTTGGCTTTTTCTCAGCCCGTTTTTCAGCTTGACTCATGCTGAGGTGACTCTTGCCGGCCTTCGACCCCCAGTCTCTCCAGCCGTCCGCGGCGCAGCCGGAACCTTTCGCCGCGCCAGACGACGGTGTCCGAGGCAAAGCTCCAAAACCAGAAGAAGAGGCCGCAGCAGTCGCGCAGAGGAAGCCAGATGAGGTCGCGCAGCACCTGACCATCGCCGAGAATGCCCACCCCAACGGTGAGCGCCACGCTGACGCGCACCAGCAGCGCCATGCTGAACAGCGTGAAGGACCACAGGGCGAAGCCGCTGGCCAGCATGGCCGCCAAAGACCAGGGCAGGACGTAGGTGACAACCAGGCCCAGGTATCCCCAGCGGCGCGACTCGCGCACGGCGCGCGACCAGCGAAGCTGATGCTCGCAGAAGCCCCGCAGGGTATAGGCGGGCACGGTGGTCTCTACGATCTCCGCAACCAGCTCGACGCGGTACCCGGCCTGGCACAGCCGCGCGCCCAGCTCGTAGTCATCGGCGAGCTGGTCCACCAGGGCCTCAAAGCCGCCGATGCCGGCCAGCGCGGTGCGGGAGGTGGCCAGCGTGGACCCCAGGCCAAAGCGGATGGAGCCCTCCAGGCGGCGAGCCACCAGCACGCCAGGCAAAAAATCCGTCGAGATGCCGAGCGCCTCCAGGCGCGACCACAGCGTGGCTCCAGCCCGGCCCCGATAGGGCACGGTGACCAGCCCAACACGCTGGTCGCGGAAGCCGGCCATCACGCGCTGCAAGTACTGGGGGGAAACGTGGATATCGCTATCGTTGACGATGAGATGTTCAAAGCGCGCCTGGGGCAGCATCTGCGCCAGGTTGGAGAGCTTTCCATTGGCCCCCAGCCTCTGTTTGCACTCCACCACGCGGATGTTCGCAGACGGGTACTCCACGCGCAGGCGAGCGATCTCCGGCACGGCGGGATCCTGCAGCGAGCTGACCCCGAACAGCAGCTCAAACTCTCCGCCATACTCCTGCACGCAGTGGCTCGCCAGCCCGGCGTACATGCTGGGATCCACGCCCTTGAGTGGCTTCAGGATGCTGACACCGCAGAGAGTTTGCAGCCCTGGGTCCGAAGCGGGCACAGGCGCCACCGCGCCGTCGCGTTCAAAGCGGCGGGCGCTCCACAGGGCCAGCAGACCGTAAGCGACTCCACAGAGCGCCAGCAACGCCACCACTCCCTGCACCAGCAGCCAAAGCAGATCCATGCCACCAGTGTAGAAGGAAGGCAGGGGAGCGCCGGTTGGGCTGCGGTGAACCCGGAGCGGCGGCGTCACTCGTAGCGTAGAGCCTCAATGGGATTGAGGTTGGCGGCCTTCCAGGCCGGATAGATGCCAAATAACAGGCCGATGGCGCAGGAGCAGAGGAAGGCAGCCAGCACCCAGAGAACACTTACCTGACAGGGGATGAAGACCTTGAGCGCCATGGCGAGTCCGGCGCCGAGGAAGATGCCGATGACTCCGCCGACCGCGCAGAGCACAATCGCCTCCAGGGTGAACTGCAGAAGGATGGTCTGGCGGCTGGCGCCGATCGCTTTGCGCACGCCGATCTCGCGCGTTCGCTCCGTGACGCTGACCAGCATGATGTTCATCACGCCCACGCCACCCACCATGAGGCCCACTGTGCTCAGGCCGAACATGAGCAGAAACAGGCTGCCGGTGATCTGCTTCCACAGCCGGGTGAGAGCCTCCGGCGCGAAGATGGCGAAGTTGTCCGGCTGCTCATTGCGCACCTTGCGCCGCCGACGCAGCAGCTCCCGGATCTCATCGGTCACAAGTTGCTGATCCTTCTGGTTGTCGTACTTGGCGCTGATCCAGTAGTCCAGAATCTCCGGGTGGAGTTTTCTGAAGGTAGGTATGGTGAAGTACGCCGTGCTGTCATCCGGGTTCTTGCCGCCTCCAAAGATCGTCTTCTGCTTCTCGAAGACCCCGATCACCGTGAAGGTGCGGTCATCGATGACCACCTGCTTGCCAAGAGGGTCGATGGCTCCAAACAGGTCATCGGCAAGATCGTGGCCCAGCACGGTGACGTCGGCGGCGCGCTGCTGATCGATGGCGGTGAAGAAGCGGCCCTCGGACAGAGCTTTGTCATAGACGATGGCGTTGGAGGGGGTATCGCCTTCCAGGCTTACATTGTCCGCCTCATTGCGGCCGAACTTGGCGATGACCGATCCGGTGCCGAACTGATAGTTGGTGTACTGCAGTGAGGCGGAAGCAGCCACCACATGGGGCAGTTGGGAGATCGCCACCATATCGTCGTAGGTGAGCTGCTTGCGAGCCAGCATCTCCGCAGTGGGCTGAACCCCGATGACGGGAAAGCGGTAGATCCACAGAACGTTGCTGCCAAACTGCGCCACCCAGTCCCCTACGGAGGTGTTCAGCCCATTGATCACCGAGGAGATGGTGATGACCGTGAGCACGCCGATGACGATGCCCAGGATGGTCAGCCCGGAGCGCAGCTTGTTGGTGCGCAGGGTGTCCAGCGCCATCTTGACGGTCTCGCGTTGGTCCTTGGCTCTCATCGATACGTTGATACGTTGCAAAAGTGGGCGCGGAGGCCATGCGTCGTCTCTCCACGATTTCTTGTCTCAGCGATTTCTTGTCCCAGCGACTCCTTCGTCCCAGCGACTCCTTCGTCCCAGCGACTCCTTCGTCCCAGCGACTCCTTCGTCCCAGCGACTCCTTGTCCCAGCCTTCCGGGTCCCAGCCTTCCGGGTCCCAGCCTTCCGGCCTCCCCCCTAAAATTCGCTGCGCAGAGCGACGATTGGATCCAGGTTGGCGGCCTTGCGCGCCGGATACACCCCGAAGAATACCCCCACGGATAAGGCCACGAACAGCCCTGCCAGGACGCTCCATATGGCGATGGCGGCGGGGAATCCGGCCAGCACGGCGACGGATTTGGCCACAACGACCCCGGCAATCACTCCAAAGACGCCGCCGATCAGGGAGAGGGTGCCAGACTCGATCAGAAATTGGATGAGCACATCGGAGCGCCGAGCTCCCAGCGCCTTGCGCACGCCGATTTCGCGCGTACGCTCCGTGACGCTGACCAGCATGATGTTCATGATGACGATACCGCCCACGACCAGGGAGATGGAGGCGATCGCCACGGCGACGCCACCGATGCTGTTGCTGATCTGGGTAAAGAGTCCGGCCAGCGTATCGCTGGTGGAGAGAGTGAAGCTATCGTCTTTTCCCGGGCGATCGTGACGCAGCTCGCGCATGATCACGCGGGCCTGATCGCTGGCCGTCTCCATGGCCGCAACGCCGCTGCCGGCCTTGGCGTAGATGGTGATGGAGTCGGTATCGCCGTACGTATTCTGATAGGAGCTGAGCGGAACGCCCACCCAGTTGTCCTGGCTCTGGCCAAGAGTCTTGCCCTGTTTCTGGGCCAGCCCCACGACGGTGTAGGGCACGCCATCCACCCGGATCTCCTTGCCGATGGGATTTTCTCCCTTGAGCAGGTTGTCCTCGATATCCGCCCCGATGATGGCCACCGGGGAGGCATGAACCTCGTCCGCCTGGGTGAGGCCGCGCCCCTCCACAATGTTCAGGTTCTGCATATCAGGCATCTCCGGCGAGTAGCCGCGGATCTCCGTATCCGTGCTGGATTGAGTCTTGTAAACGATCGGTCCGGTTCTGTTTTCAAAGGCTCCGACCTCCTTGCAGGCTGTGCAGCGGCGCTTCACCGCGCGGTACTCCTCCATATTGATGATCTTTCGCCGCTGATACTTCAAATAGTCCGCATAGTTGGTGGTAAAGGCCGGCTGCTGGGTGATGGTGAAGACGTCGGCTCCCTGGTTGTTGATCTTGGTGGCCACATAGACGTCTGCGCCGTTGATCAGGGTGACGACAGCGATGACGCTGGCCACGCCGATGACCACGCCGAGCAAAGTGAGGACGCTGCGCAGCTTGTTGGCCCACAGCGACTGCACCGCGATGCGGAACGCTTCCTTGATCTCCATCCGAGGTTCACCGCGCCACTAGCCTTAAGTCTAGGGGATTTTTCCTGTTGCCGGGCAACTTCCAGGAATACGCAAACCCTGGCCGCGCGGTTCCTTGGAGACGCGGGAGCCGGCGCCGCAGGTGGGCTGCTAAACTTGAAGCTGTGCAGGCGGCCGGATGATCGCTGCCTTCGGCGGTTCGCCGTCCGGAGGGAGAGGAAAGTCCGAACTCCGCAGGGCAGTGTGCCGGATAACGTCCGGGACGGCGAGTTCAAGCTCGCTGGACGGCCAGTGCAACAGAAAGCAAACCGCCGCTCGAGGGCCCGCAAGGGTGGTCGAGCGGTAAGGGTGAAAGGGTGGGGTAAGAGCCCACCGCGCGGCTGGTAACAGCCGTGGCACGGTAAACCCCACACGGAGCAAGACCAAATAGGCAGGGAGTCCGCCCGCAAACACGAGTGCGGACGGCGCGCGGCGGCCCGTCACGCCCAGGATCGTGGAGCACGTTCCGAAACCTGCGGGTAGGTTGCTTGAGCCCCATCGCAAGATGTGGCCTAGAGGAATGATCATCTAA
>JAJYZE010000257.1 GCA_021800195.1 Acidobacteriota bacterium | reverse complement strand
TTACCGCCAAGGACGCTGGGTTTTTTGAGAGCTTCCGGATTGCCGACGACATTCTGCGCCAGGGCGTGCAAGGAATCTCCGACATCATTACCATCCCCGGGGTGATCAACCGCGACTTTGCCGACGTGAAGACGACGATGGCGGGGATGGGGTACTCGGTGATGGGAACGGCCGTCCGGTCCGGTCCGGACCGGGCGCGTGAGGCGGCGATGGCGGCCATCGCGTCACCGCTGTTGGAGGCTGGAGCCATTGATGGAGCGCGCGGCATCCTGATCAACATTACGGGCTCCAGCGGATTGAAGTTGAGCGAGGTGATTGAGGCCTCTTCGATCATTCAGGAGGCGGCTCACGAGGACGCCAACATCATCTTCGGCGCGGTGCAGGATGAAGCGCTCGGGGATCAGGTGAAGTTCACGGTGATCGCAACTGGATTCCGGGAGGCGATGCCGGCCCGACGGGAGCGCATGATGGCGGCCTCGGCGCTGCCTACCGCGCAGCATGACGTTCTACCACCCCGGATCGTCGCCCGGCCGCTGGTCTCCAACTCCCAAGAGCCCAGGCAGGCGCGCGAGACTGCTCCCGCGCCGCCGGTGGTCTACTCCTCGCCGGCGCTCCAGCCGAGCATTCGCTTCGCCAGTGAGCGAGCCACGGAGGAGGCGCCGCGCGGCGGTTCTGCGCCCGATCCTCAGGCGCAGGTAAACCCAGCCTCCGCGGGCTTCGTTGCGTCGTCGATGTCTGTCTCCGCCCCGGCCATCTCTCTTGGAACCCCAGCTTCCACGGCGGCGCAGGGTTCCCGAGCGCCCTTCCCGGTCTCGTCCTACTATGAGACAGCCCGGCAGCAGGCCTGGCATGACCAGAGCGTACGGGTTGAGTTCGTTCCCAATCCGGAAGCCCACTTTGAGACGTTCGATGCGTCTGTTCCAGCAGGGGCTTCGGAGATAGAGGCGGCTACGCATGCCGCATTGGCACCGGATTCCCCGCCCACCCAGGCCGACGGATCTGCGCCCATTCCGGTCGTCGTCGAGCACATTGCGCCGACGGTCTCCGGACCGCATGCCGAGCAGCTTTTGCCCATGACCGCGGGCGCTGACATCGAGACGGCGGTCGAGCAGGCTCAGGATTCTCGAAATGCTGGCGGAGAGGGCTCCGGGGAGTTGTTGCCGGTAAAGGCTTCGGTATTCGATGATGATTTCTTCCGCAAACCAAAGGAAGAGTTGGTTCCGGCTCCGGCGGAGGATCCGGCCAGGCCGCAGTGGCCGAGCGCCAAAGTGCCGTCATTCTCGGGCTATGCCGGAGAGTCTCCCGGGGACAATGATGAGTTGGATATTCCGGCGTTTCTGCGCCGCAAACCATAGCCCGGAGCCCGGAGCCCGGCACGGCTCGGACTCACTCCAGGGCGCTTCTCTCCGGCAAGCTCGGTGGCCATGCGTGACCCCTGAAAAGGGGTGGAAGTTGAACGGCAAGGTTGAGTGGCGAAGATCATGGTTGGCCTGCCGGCGCCGGTTGGGCTGCTGATTGCGGATCGTGCCGCCTGGGCGGAAGCTGATCTGGAACTGGAGGCATGCCACCGGAACAGCATTGGCAAAGAACCTTGAACCAAGCAAGCCACTGAGACAGAGAGTTGATGGAACGGATCGCAAAACGGTTGCCGGTATTGCTGCTGTGGCTGGTCTGCTGCTGGGGAGCCCAGGCGAGGACTTCCACGGTGCGGCACAAGCACCGGCACGGCTCTGCGGCGACCGTGCATCGGCGAGCGCTGCGCGGCTCCGCAGCCGGCCGTCAGACCGAGTTGGCGCGCGTGCGCTACCGGCGGCGCCATCCGACGCATCTCTACGCCCAGCGTTTTATTGGCAGCAACTTTGCCGACATTCAGACTCTCACCGCGGGAGACGTGACCGCCGGGGAGGATCCGGTGGCGCGGGCGGCGGCGATTCAGGCTCTGGACGGCATGAATGGGACCGTGGTGGCCATCAATCCGATGAATGGGCGGATTCTGACGATGGTCAACCAGAAGCTGGCCTTGAGCGCCGGCGCGGAGCCCTGTTCGACCATCAAGCTGGCGGTGGCGCTGGCGGCGCTGAAGGAGGGCCTGGTCGAGGCGGATACGCCGGTTAATCTGGGTGGGAACTACTCCGTGGACCTGACTCACGCCCTGGCGCGCTCGATCAATCTTTACTTTGAAGTGTTGGGCCGCACCATGGGGTTTGAACGCGTCAAGCATTATGCCAACGAATTTGGCCTGGGCGAGCTGGCCGGGTACAACATCCCGGGAGAGCATCTGGGGGTGTATCCCGACGTGGCTCTGCCGGCGGTGGATGGTGGCGTGGGCAGAATGTGTTCTTTTGGCGAGAGCATCTCCATGACACCGTTGCAACTGGGAGCTCTGGTAAGCGCGATCGCCAATGGCGGAACGCTTTACTACCTGCAGCATCCGGCCTCTCGGCAGGAAGTGGAGAACTTTCAGCCCAAGGTGAAGCGGGTGCTGGATATCCAGAAGGTGATCCCGCAGATCCTGCCGGGCATGGCCGGAGCCGTGGACTTCACCCACGGCACCGCACGGTCGCTGCGCAAGAGCTTTGTACAGTTCCCGGTGTTTGGCAAGACGGGTACCTGTTCGGATGATGGAATGCGATTTGGCTGGTTTGTGAGCTATGGCCAAGCGCCCTCCGGTCCAGTGGTGACGGTGATCTTTCTCAAAGGCGGCGGACTTCTCTCCGGACCCAAGGCGGCGGAGATGACGGGAGTCTTTTACCGCGCGCTGTATGAACACAACGTGTTTCCACAGACGAGTACGGAGACGGTGGCCGATGCGCGGCGATAGCGCCCTACGCCGGAAGACTCTTTCGGGATGAGGACGCTTGGAAGTGTAGTCAGGCGAGACGACGAGCGCTGGGCCTCCTCCTGGCTGGCTTCCGGCGCGCACGGAGAGGCTTCTCGACGATGCCGCGGAACCTGCGCTATAAGGGGAATGAGGCGGAAGCGGAGCCGCTGCGCCCAGCGGCACGTCCTCCAAGAGATTTTCCCCATTCCAGGAATGGCCATCCTGCGGCTTCTTCGCTTCTTAAGGCACAGGAACTGTGGCCCGGTTCCAAGGCAGGCGGCGATGAAGATTCTTACAGCGGAAGAGATGGGGGAAGCCGACCGGCGGTCGGTGGAGGCGGGTGTATCCGCGCAGACCCTGATGCAACATGCGGGTGCCGCTGTGGCTCTCTTCTGCGAGCGGCGTGTGAGCCCCGATGGGCTGGTGGTGGTGCTCGCCGGCAGAGGCAACAACGGCGGCGACGGCCTCGTGGCCGCGCTGCGCCTGGCGGAGAGAGGGCATCGGGTGCGCGTGGCTCTGCTGGGCAGGGCCGGTGAGGTCAAGGGTGAAGCGGCTTTCGCGCTGGCGTCTTTTCTGCGCCGCCGGGATGAGGAGCAAGACCTAGAGTTTCTGGAAGTCACGGAAGCTCAGTCCTTGCAGCAGGCCTTGCGAGGAGCGGCTCTGGTGATCGATGCCGTGGTGGGAACCGGATTCAAGCCTCCGCTGCGAGGCCTGGCGGCGGAGGCGCAGCGCATGCTTGCCGGCAACGGCGTGATAGTGGTTGCCGTCGATCTGCCCAGCGGCTGGGATGCCGACTCCATGCAGATTCGGTCGCCGGGCGCCTTCCGCGCCGACGCTGTCGTGACGTTTGCGGCTCCCAAGCTGGCGCATATGTTTGGACACCTGACCGAGGGGAGGACCTTCGGCCCGGTGGTGGTGGCCGGGATCGGGACGCCGCCGGAGGCGATCCAGTCGTCGGCTGGCCTGCATTGGAGCGGACGCGCCAAGGCGATCGCGGAGAGGCCGCGAGCAATCGATACAAACAAGGGACGGATGGGTCACGTTCTGCTGCTAGGGGGATCGTTTGGCAAGGCGGGCGCTCCGTCGATGGCCGGCTTGGCCGCCTTGCGCGCCGGAGCAGGACTGGTGACCGCGGCGGTTCCGCGGGAGATTGTGCCGGTCGTCGCTTCGGTGGCGTCCGAGTTGATGCTCGCCCCGTTAGCGACGGAAGGTTCGGGAGGGCTGGCCCTGGAGACCTTGGAGCAGCCATCCCTGTCCAGCTTTCTGTGGGGGATCTCGGTGGTAGGGATTGGGCCAGGTTTGGGGCAGGAGGGCTCCACGCCGGAGTGGGTGCGAAGATTTGTGGAGCGGGTGACCCTGCCCATGGTCATCGATGCGGATGCACTCAATGCGTTCGCCGGGACGACGGCGCTGCTGAAGCGGGCGGCGCAGGTTGCCGCCGAAAGGGGTGAGCCGCGCACCATCGTATTGACCCCCCATCCGGGCGAGATGGCGCGCCTGGCGGGGATGACGGTCAAGGAGGTCGAGGCGGACCGCGTGGGTCTGGCGAGGAGGTTTGCGCTGGAGCACGGCGTCACCCTGGTGCTCAAGGGCTGGCGAACGCTGGTGGCGCATCCCGATGGCAGCGTGGCCGTGAATACCACGGGAAATCCCTCCATGGCCAAAGGTGGCAGCGGAGACGTTCTTACCGGCATGATCGCTGCGCTGTTAGGGCAGTACGCCGCAGAGAGCGCGGCGCAAGCAGTCGAAGCAGCGGTCTTTCTCCATGGTCTCGCCGGAGACTTCGCCTGCCAGGCGCAGGAGGAGCACACCGTGCTGGCGACGGATACGGTAAGCCATCTGTGGCAGGCCTTCCGCGCCCGGCTGGTGGACGCGGATGGTTTCACCTGGCTGTCGGGAGCAGCGCTCAAGGACACGTTTATCGAGGACGGCGCTCTGCTGCCTGTGGGCACGGCTCGGAGTAGTCCATGAAGCAATGGACACAGGAGAGGCGGCTGCGCAGCCGCAGCGCGCAGGAGACGATAGCGCTGGGCCATCTGCTGGCGGG